>JBGCDE010000230.1:0-4883 GCA_045105115.1 Pseudomonadales bacterium
ACCGCCTTAAACGGAAGCTGCTAGTTCGCTTTGGCAATACAGACCAGGTTTTAGATGTATCCGGAACAACAATACAGTCATAGCGAGCGAATTATCCACCTTGAAATAGGTGCTAGTTCCCTGCAAGGCAGAGCTTTCTCAGAACTGAGCAGCCTTCGACTTGAGCGCGCTGACTCCATTGACCCACAGGAATTCTTGCGCGAGGCCGATGCCGCACTGATCACCTCATCCAACGCTGAAGACACTGAGCGCTTGCTAGCCGACATTCGTCAAGCTGACGATTTGTGGATGATGCCAGTATTTCTGTCGAGTGCATCCAGTCATAAAGCGAATGAGTTGAGTGATGGAATAGTTGAGAGCATTACCCAGTTATATCAATTAGTTAGTCACATCAATCACAAATTGTCGGAATTGCCACCGCAGGAAATGCAGACACCTACGGCTGAATTCAAACTGTGTGCTTACCTCTACTCCCGGCCCGACAAAACAGTGCTGCCGGTACGGGCAATCAACCAATCCGAGCTTTGGCGATACCCGCTTGTTGATGCGTTCGGTACTAGCGAAGAACGCAGTCAAACCTGTCTTAGCGAACTTGAACTGCGCGGCTTGATACATCCGAAGCGATTAATTGATCGAGTACGCGACTGTGCTTCCTGCGACTCAGCGCAACTGAGTTTTATTGACGTTTGCCCTGATTGCCAGAATATAGATATAGAAAATTCGCAGTTCTTCCATTGCTTTACCTGCGGACATGTAGCTCCTGAAGCCAACTTCATTCGTAGAGACAGTTTGCGCTGTCCACAATGTGAAGCGAAATTCAAACACATAGGTGTCGACTACGACAGGCCTCTGGAAGAATATCGGTGCCGCAATTGCAACGCTGCTTTCATTGAAGGAAGTGTGATCGCGCGTTGTCTTGCCTGCAACAGTAGCAATCACCCTGAATGGTTGCGCTCGCGTCGCGTTAACGAATTTGAGTTAACAGGTAGAGCTCTTCATGCCGTACGTCATGGCGAAATGCAAACGCCTTCGGATCTTGTTGACGACAGCCAATTCGCAAGCCCCGCCTATTTCACACAAATGGTTGACTGGCTGCTGTCGCTCTCAAAACGCTACCCGGACGAGTGCTTTAGCTTGCTTTCGATTACTGTCGAGACGCCGCCTGATCAACAAAGCATGGCGCAAGCGCAAAACAATGACGTTTTCTTCAGACGTATCGCCGAGCTTACTCGCGAGACAGATCTGATTCATCGCCTCAGTGCTCAGACGATATGGGTGCTACTGCCGAAAAACGATTCAAAAGGTCGTGCAGACTTCGAGCGTCAGACACGACAACTAGCAACAAAACTGCGGCCAGACAATAGCGACAAAGATCTTAACTTTGTAGGCTTAAGCGTTCCAGAAGACCTGCCTGCTAACTACACAACAACCTCAATACTCCGCGCTTTACAGGTAGCCTGAGGTATGCGCATTGTCGATCTATTCCAGGAAGCGTATGCGATCTTTGATGTGTATATCGCAAACTTTGTCAGTGGCGATGCGCTGGTCTATGCGATGGAACTTGCACCTTTTATTGCGATGTTTGAGCTACCGCTTTACTTGCTTATTTTTCTTGGCGTATTCAAGTACTACCGGCGCAAGGCAATGACCAAGCCCGCGATGCTAACATTTTCGCCCTCAGTCACCTGCATCGTAACCTGCTATTCAGAAGGCAAAGATGTCCAAACAACCATCAGCTCGATGGCGAACCAAATCTATCCTGGGCATATTGAAGTATTGGCAATGATCGATGGTGCGGTAGCCAACAAACCAACCTATGACGCCGCTCAAGAAATGCTGCCCAAGGTTCGTCGCATTGCAAACCGCTCACTGCGAGTCATTCCCAAGTGGTTGCGTGGTGGTCGAGTGTCATCAGAGAACACGGGGCTAGCCATTGCCAGTGGCGAAATAATCATGGTTCTTGATGGCGACACTTCCTTTGACAACGACATGGTTGCCAATGCCGTGCAGCATTTCCAAGACCCAAATGTAGCGGCGGTATCTGGCAACCTACGCTTGCGCAATGTGAAAGACGGACTCGCTGCAAAGCTGCAAGCCATTGAGTACATGATGTCGATCGGTACCAGTAAAGTCGGTCTCAGCGAATTCAACATCGTCAACAACGTATCTGGCGCTTTCGGGATATTTCGCAAAAGTGTCATGCAACACATTGGTGGCTGGGATAGTGGCACCGCGGAAGATCTGGATTTAACCCTGCGCTTGAAGAAATATTTTGCGCGCTACCCCGATATGCGCATTGTGTTTGAGTACTATGCGCTTGGCCACACCGATGGACCAGGAACGTTCAAACAGTTCTTCCAGCAGCGTCATCGCTGGGATGGCGACCTTTTTTACTTGTACATTCTTAAGCATGCCGAAAGCCTAAAGCCTGGACTAATGGGCTGGCGTAACTTCATCGCTTTGGTCTGGATGGGGCTTTTCTTCCAGCTGGTGATGCCATTCATCATTGTCGCCTACACCCTGTTTCTTCTGGTCACTGCGCCGCTGTCCTCGACACTTGCCGTACTGCTACTTGTCTACATATTCTACTTCGTGATGAGCATGGCAATGTATCTCATCGGTGTGCTCCTGCTTTCAGATCGTAAAAAGGAAGATCTGAAGCTGATTTGGTGCCTACCTTTCATACCCATTTTCACCTTTGCCACTCGGTGTTGGTCTGCATTTGCCAGCGTGGACGAAATCATTCGCCACATTCACCTAGACTCCAGCATGGCGCCATGGTGGGTGTTGAAGAGGGCAAAATTTTGAATAGTCCGCTAGTCTCCAGGTTCGCTGCGCGCTTAGCTTGGCTGTTTTGTGCCTGTTTGATTAGCTCATTTAGCTACGGTGAGAAAAGCTTATCGCTTGCGAAGCTTGAGGATATGCTGGATGAGTCGCGAGAAGTGGAGATCGCAACCGCTGAAATCGAAGAAAGAATCTACTTGCTTAAGCGTGAAAGGCTGCGCCGCGGCATTAAGTTATTTGCCAATGCCGGCTACTCAGATGTTTCAGAGGTCATTACGGATGATCTACGCCGTGAATACCAGCGCAAACATCTAACACTGGGTTTGAGTTATCCGCTGTTTGGTACACATGCGCTTGAGAAAAATTCCGTTCTCGAAGCCGAAGATAGCGTATTCGCCAGTGAACAGCGGCGATCAATAGTACGCAAACGCGCTTTGGCTACATTACGTCGCAACTATATTGACTATTGGACCACTCTGGAACGCCTGGCTATTTCAAAAGAGTTTCTATCTGTAGAAGAACAAGCCAACAACTGGCTGATTGAGCGCACCAAGACCGGCCACGTACTGGAAGCCGATCGTCTGGAGTTTATGACGGCATTTGATTTGGCAAGGCGAGCGACCGCAAGTGATGAGGAAATCAGACAGCGAACGCTTGGCGTGATGGCCCTGTTAACTGAAGACTCATTGCCTGCGTTTGACCCCGAACCACCGCAATTACCATCAGCGTGCATGAACAAGACAAGGCTGCGTCAGTTCGTACTCGATGAGCATCCTGAGCTCAAGTTGCTTCGGTCCAGACGAGATACCTTGAGATCATTGCGCAAGCGCAGCACCGATGTTGAAGGTCACGTACATCTCAGCACCTCAATAGGTCAGGATGAGCCCTCATCACTAAGCGATAATGGCATGGCGCTTAGTTTCAACCTGCGCATGCCTATGGAGTTTCTGGGAACTCGAAAATACGCGCGCTACGCCAAGTCTGCGGAGCTGCGTCGCGCCAACTTGGAATTGGACCGTCGCACTGAAGAAGTGATGAATGAAGTTAACTCGGCAATTGGCCGGTATCGTACATCAATAGAAAACCTTAGTTTTGCGGAAACACGAGTCACTGCGGCTCTGGAAACCGTGCGCGAACGTCAGTTGCGAGCCGCATCACTGCCAGGAGACACGCTCGAGAAACTACAGCAAGCAAAATTCGGAACTTACCGAACATCTATTGATTTAGTGGATGCGGAAGGGCTGCTTCTGAAGTCGACTGTTGGCATACTGGCCATGTCGGAACGAGAGTGTTTGCCACTGGATCCAGATTTACATATTGAACCAGATCATGAGCCCATTATTTTGGCCAAGCCACTGCAGAATCAGTGGGCAAATACGCTGAATCTAAGACCTTCGCAGCCAAATTACGAGCATATTGCTGCGCAGGATCGGCGCGCAGAACGCAACAAAACTAAGCTGGTTTCAACTAATGCTGTCGGTCTGAAACAGGCGAGCGCCAATGTCAGCCAGCCTTTTCGAGGAGTGACCAGAGTACTTTACAACGTGGTTGGAACACGCAACTTCGCGACACCAGCCACACAAAACACCTTGCTTCAAGAAATCGTTCCGCGGTCAATAAAACGTTTTCCAGTAGAGGCAACAGTAGCGTCGCCTAAATTGACGCCCATAAAAATAGACCACGAAAAAATAGCACCGGCTAATACCGTTACGCCTCCCGCACCCGACACACGCGCCAATACACGAACAGGTGTACGCGTACGCTTTGAAGACGCGATGGGGATTATTGAAAACCATACAGCTTTTCAGCGCGTCAAATATGCGCCCAGCAAGGCCAGCATCCCACAAATGAAATCCACAGGCAAAAACTTCACTCGCTTGGAAGCGCCGATTGAAGTAGTGGGAAAACCCCAGGCCTTAGGCACATACCTTTGGAAAAGCCACAAACTGATCAGTAGTGAAGATCATCGCAAGGTATTTTGGTCTCAGTTAGAGTCTCAGAATATAAACCGTGTACTCCTGTCGCTTGACGGCAAGCAGATCAAGTCGCTGCAAGACACCAGTGAACGTGCAAAACTTATGCAGCTGCTGGTTGAAGCG
>JBGCDE010000231.1:0-4553 GCA_045105115.1 Pseudomonadales bacterium
TAATTGCACCCTGTGCCGTCCGCCCAGATTATGCCACCTGCTTCCTGTAGGCGTCCGTCGGGATAAACCAGTTTTGCGCCGACAATGCCGGTCGAGTCTTCCGAGAAAGGCTCCAGCATTGCCTCCAGCCATCCAGGGGAGCCTTCTGTATCGTTATTTAGCAGCATCAAATACCGGCCGGATGCACGCTGCGCTGCTTGATTACAGGCGTTCACAAACACTTCGTTGGATTCGTTGCTAATGACGGTGATGCCCTGCATCTGAGCCAGGAGTTTGGGCGTCTCATCCGTTGAGTTGTTGTCTACAACAATAACCTCGTACTCGCCGGTTGTATGTTCATGCACTGAGCGAAGGCAGGCGTAGGTGAATGCCCAGTTGTTAAACACCGGTATCACAATACTTGTGACAGGCGCAGCGCTGGCGGGGAAGCTTAGCGGTTGATACTGTGGCTCTGCTTCAGGCGTTGGCTGCTCTAGCTCTGGGGTGGCGGCCTTAGCGTCTGCATTCTGAGCCGTATCATCACTATCTGTTTGTTCAGGAAGCTCGGCTGTCTGTTGATCTGTCGTCTGAGCTTTCTGTGCATTGAGTTCTTCTTGCTTTGGCGCGCCCACTTTCGGTTTGTTCTGATCGTTAGGTAGCCCGGAGTCTTCCAAGGGAGTGGTCGCGTCAGTTCGTGCTTCGAGCTCATTGTGGGCAGGTGAGGGTGGCCCGGATGCAGCGTTTTCTGTTGCTAACTCTTTTGGTACAGCCTGTTCTGCTGCAACCTGTTCTGCTGCAACCTGAGCCGTGCCAGTTGCATCGCTCACAGTTTCAGCCGGTTGATCGGGCACCGGTTGCTCGGCAACTTGAGTCACTGGATCGATGAATGCCGGTTCAGTGGTTTTAGCAGACAAGTCTTTCTCGGGGGCAGGCGGCTTGCCGGGAACGATTGGATCTGGTGTGGCGGGTTTATGAATGTACCGCTGCTCAGCGCTAGCGGGGGATAGCGTCTCGACTGTTTTTTGGTAGCCGCTATAGAGCTTGCCCACTCGGCTATTCCAGAAGAAGCGGAGCTCTTCTTCTAAACTGTCGGCGCGCTGCCTTTGGGCATCGCTCTCACTTATGGCGGCTTCGCGGGCTGCGCTATGCCGATCCCTGTCTGCCTTAAGTTCAGTTATCTCGCGCTTAGCATTTTCTCTCTCGGCAATGACCGAGTCGCGCTGTTGTAGCGAGTTGTCTCGTTCCGCGAGCGCTTGGTCTCGCTGCGCAATAAGGTCATTTTGTACGACTATCAACTGTTCTCGCTGTTCAATAAACTCCTCGCGCTGGTTGAGCAGTTCGTCGCGCTGTTTAACGAACGCCTCGCGCTCCACAATAAACTCATCGCGCTGCACTATTAATGCATCGCGCACGCCTCGAAGTTCATCTCGTTCCTTAAAAATGGCATCGCGGGAATCTCTTAGCCCATCGCGTTCAGCAATTAGCGCATCGCGGTCTTTGCGAATATCATTTCGCTCGGCAATTAAGGCGTCGCGATCGGCAAGCATTTCGTCGCGATCACTGTTCAGCGCGTTGCGCTGTTCGAGTAGGCTGTGAATCTCTTTATTTAGATGGCCAGTGTTCGCAATGTAGCGATACTCACGTTGAAGTTGATCAGCTTCAAACTGTTGCCGTAGCGATTTTAGAATTTGAGCGCGAGCCTCGGGAGACTCCCGTTGCAGAACCTCATGACGTAGCTGGGTGAGGTCTCTGTTAAAATAAAAACGCTGATGCCTGTCAAAATCTTCACGAATTTCATCAATAATGCGGCAGTCATTCTCACTCGCGGTGGCCGAAATGGCGGCATTGCAGAACACGTCATACAGGCGCGCAGCTAAATCAAACCCCTGGTCCAACAGCGCTGTCGCGTCTGCGGTGTGGTGGCGAAGTTTGTCGTCCAGGAACGAAGCCAGTGCTTTCTCGTTAGTCGCGCTTGGGTCTGGCTGCGGCAAGTCAGCTGCGTTAAACAATCTTTCAATGGATTCTTTGGGTGAATCCAAAATGGCGTCGAAGTGCACAAACCCCCGCGGTAGATGTCGCGTATGGGCTTCGGCGTCGAGCATGTACTGCATCCACAACAACAGCGATTTTTCGAGTGAAAAGCCGTTGCGCGTATGCAACGACTCCGCAATTTCCAAAGGGTTTCGAGCAACGATAGCGAAATGTGGCTGAACTTTTGCGCCGGCGAACAGTGGTAGCCAGTAGGGCAGTAGGCGGCACAAACGCGGATCTTTCAGCGCCGAAAGATGATTGCTCTGAAATTCTCGCTTTAGAAAGCCGCTGATGTCGGCTGCCATTCGGCTGTCGTTGAAGTAGCTTTGCCAATCGTCGGGAAGTGGGAATGAATCATCCCAGGAAGAACCCACAGCCTCGAGTATTGCATCGTTTGTTTCTACGACGAATTTGTTTTCGAAAAACCCTTTTTCATTGTCGGGCTGAGTTTCTAAAAGGGTTTCGCCCAAGTCGACACCAAGGTGCTCTAGCAAACCGGTTAAGGCAGAGGTGCCGCTACGGTGCATACCCAGGACAACGAGACAGTTCTTCATAGACAAATTTGCTTAGCCCTTTGTGCTTAGCGATGAGCCCTTTATTAAAAAGCGCTATTTATAATTTTTATCAGCGCAAAGTAGTGACTGCGCCTGCAAACGAAAAGTCTATAACAAAACCCTGTTGTGAAGGCCTTACAGCGCAATTATTTACCGCGAATGTGTCGAATATCGCGCAAAATACCGCCTGACAACCCTAATCACTCTTGTTTCAACGCCGTCGGGTGCCTATCTGGGTTTACAGAATGCTTACATTGGGCGTCGGGTGGGGATTGCGTGAATGTTAGATAGGCTCCAGAATTGGGTTTTAGGCTTACTCGGGCATAGTTAAGGCAGCTATTTCTCTATCCTTGGGTAACGGCCGGTAACGCTAGGGGAATAGCGGATGAAAAGTATTGGGGATTTGAAAAACTCGGTGACCGACAAGTACCGATCCAAGGTACGAGAGCGGGCAATCACGCAAGCAAAAGCGCGTATCGCGCTGTCTGAGAGGCAGTTTGAAGATTTTACCGAGGATGAGTTGGAGATTATTGTGCAAGATGAAGAGGCCAAGGTAACCCGCGGGATTAAGCAGTCAGCCGTAGTGGCGGTGTTGATTACACTGGGGCTTGCGTAACCCATGTTGAACCAGCTATTGCGCTTTACGCTGTTTAGTTCTGCGTTGTTGTGGCTACGCCCTCGCTGGCGCGGTCTACTGGCGCTCACGGCATCTGTGGTGCTCATTCATGTGTTACACAGCGAGTATCTGGGATACGTCGAGCTATCTGGAAACAGTGATTTTCTGGTGTGGTCCTACGTGTGTAAATGGCTGGCTCTGGTGGTGTGTGTCTCGCTCTATGTCGGGCTCGCGGTGTATGGCCTCAAAGCGCCCGGAAAATCGGCGCCTCAACAGGTGCGTAGCGCGGCAGATGTTTCGCTTGACCGGGCGGCCAAAGAACCCGTATCTGAGCCAGAAATGGCCACCGATGATGGCTTCGACTTTTTGCGCTCCAAGCAAAAGTTGGAAAGCCGAGCTGATAAGATCATTGCCAAAACTCGGTGATAGACCCCTTGACTGGCTACAGGCTATTTTGGTAGAAAATATTAATAAAATACAATAGCTTGGAGTCCTTCCTTCGCTTTGTTTCTATATTGTTGCTGCCCTTTGTCAAAGTGATCACACACAGGCACCGCCCCAATCTACCGTCAGCTCCGTGTGATACGGTTCTAGAACTTCACAATTGCGCTGTTTAACTGTTTGAAATCAGTATGATAGGAGCAAGTCTCGTTGCATTGCCTGAATGGAGAAGATAGGCTGTGTTGAGTGATTTTTAAACCTTTTAGATTAAGGTGAGCTTCGGTCGTAGAAGCCTATCTGAGGAAGCCGACAGTGGTTAATCCGTCCAACCCCGACACAATCGTCCCTACAGCCAGATTGCAGGTGATTATTGATGCCGACGCGAATGTTCGCATGCTGCAGCACCGTTTGGCGCCTAAGCTTGATTTTGGTGTGAACGATCTGGATATGATCGCTGCGGCAAGCGCTGGCAAAATCTCTGATTTGGAGGAGGGGCTTGAGCAATATTTGGACTTAGCGGGCGCCGATGATGTTGTGCGTCAACGAAGCAAAAATTTAGCTCGGCGTCTTCTGCGTCAAGACCGGTTTAGCGAAAGTAAGCAGGGCCAGCTGTTGTTATCCGGTGGCGTCTCGCCTTTGCGGGCTGAGCTTCCGGATAAACCGCTCATGTTGAAAACGCCCTGCGCTTTTATTCCCTGCGGCAGTTTTTTTGAGATGATGACCCACGACGGTGTGCGTCTTCCGGGAATGACATCGGTTGAAGTGTTTGCATTAGCTGCTCTTGTCGATAACCCGGTTCTTGATGACGCGGTGGCGGCGCAGGCGGAGACGCTTGGTGATAGGGCGTTAACCAAAGAACAGTATGTCTCGATGCTTGAGCCTCTGTTTGCCCATCGCTTTGTGGTTGAGCGTGTTGAGCGCGATGGCCTCTC
>JBGCDE010000232.1:0-7051 GCA_045105115.1 Pseudomonadales bacterium
GTGGGAGTAAACGAGTAAGCAGAAGTTTTAGTCGCGGACCATGCTGGCTTTTACTGCTTGCCGACTTGCATTGGACGAATGCTTGTTCAAGCACCGCAGTTCAGACGCAACCAGGCTTCGCTCCCGCAGTAGGCGGCGAAGCAGGCTCATTGAAATTTCTACCTGCAACTTTTCGCTCGCTGTGTTCTCGCCCATCTTCGTACCCCACTTAAAGCTCAGTGAAACTGCTGGCTAGGCTCGGCTGTATAGGTGTCTCTCACAAAGGCCCACTCCATCGCGCTAGGGCTCTCACCCACATTCATCAACTGTTCACAGCCCGCGAGCACCGCCTTTTTTTCTATGCCAAGCGCCAGGAGCCTCTCAAACCTGACGACAGAAGCCGCCAATACAGCTCTGGCCGAATCGGGTTTTTGTTCTAGATACAACACCTGCGCGAGCAGGACGCTTGAATCGGCAAACCGGCGGATCAACAGCAGATCAGGAGTAGCTGCTTGGCCCAAGACGATTTCCGCCGTTTCAAAAGCGCTGCCCGCGTGGAGCAATGCCTGGCGAAAGTCATGTTCCTCAAGTAAATCAAAGCTGCGGCTATACGATTCCATCCACACTCGCACGGCCGCTCTTGGGTTTTCGCGCAACCACCGGCGGTGGTTGCTGCAAAGGAACTGAAGTTTGGTCATTGGCTTGCTCGAAAGTCTCTATTTCTTAAATACTAATGAGAATGATTATTATTTGCAATAGAGCGATCGAAATTTCTTTCCCAAATCTTTAAGACGCGCTTCCCGTGAATTAGAAAGAAGATTCCATGTACTACCCCGGCGCCAAAACACTGACAGCGAGCCTGATTCTGAC
Organism: Pseudomonadales bacterium; assembly: GCA_045105115.1. Classification (GTDB taxonomy): domain Bacteria; phylum Pseudomonadota; class Gammaproteobacteria; order Pseudomonadales; family JAUIET01; genus JAUIET01. The sequence goes on from JBGCDE010000232.1 coordinate 850, forward strand.
CAATGGGGTTACCGCCTATGCTCATCAGGAGACGGGCACATTAGAAGAAATCGTGATCACAGGCCGCAGCCAGATACTGGCTGGCGAGGCCCGCACCGCCTCAGAAGGTGTCGTTGGCCAGATGGACTTGGCCATTCGTCCGCTGTTACGGCCTGGGGATGTGTTGGAATCCGTACCCGGCCTAATCGTGACGCAGCACAGCGGCTCTGGAAAATCGAACCAGATGTTTCTGCGCGGCTTTAACCTTGATCACGGCACTGATTTTGCAACCTGGATAGACGGCATGCCGGTGAACATGCGCACCCATGGCCACGGGCAGGGATACACCGACATCAATTTCCTCATCCCGGAGACGCTGGAGCGCCTGTCTTATGTAAAGGGCCCCTATCACGCAAACCTGGGAGACTTCTCTTCCGCTGGTGGCGTTCACATTGACACCTTCAGTCAGCTACCCAAACAAATCACGGTTGGCGCAGGTGAAAACGGTTATGGCCGCCTGTTAGCCATGGGAACCTTCGCTTTAGATTCCATTAACCTTTCCGCCGCTGTTGAAGGCCAAACCTATGACGGGCCGTGGTCTGACATCAACGAAGACGTTAAAAAAATCAACGGCCTGTGGAAACTCACAGGCGGCGATGAAGTTACCTCATGGTCTACCACCGCCATGTACTACGACAATGAATGGAACTCGGCAGACCAAATCCCGCAGCGTGTCGTTACTCGGGGCCTGATAGATGAATTAGGCTCAATCGACACAACACTGGGCGGTGAAACCTATCGCGCCAGCTTGTCCGCGGCGTTTACGCATGAGCATGAAGATCACCGCACGCAATGGCAGGGTTACATTATCGATTACGAACTGGATCTGTGGTCGAACTTTACTTATCTACTAGACGACCCGGATAACGGCGACCAGTTCCAGCAAGTAGACGACCGCACTATTTATGGCGGCTCATACAATCGTTTTTGGGTGGGCGGCGCAAAAGAGCACTTTCATCACAACCTTGGCGTTGAGTTACGTTACGACGACATCAATACCGTAGGCCTTTACCGAACGGCTGCCAGACAACAAATTGACACTGTTAGAGAGGATAGTGTTGAACAGGCCAGCGTAGGTGTGTTCTACGAATTGGCGTGGCGCCTAACAGACAACTGGCGCACAGTGCTTGGCCTTCGCGGTGATTACTATCGATTTGACGTGAACGCCGGCGAGCCACAAAACGCGGGCAAAGATTCAGATTTTCTCGCCAGCCCCAAAGGCAGCCTGATCTACGCACTTTCTGACGAGAGCGAAGTCTACGCAAGCGCAGGCTACGGGTTTCACTCCAACGATGCGCGCGGCGTTACCATAACAACTGACCCTGTTAGCAGCGAGCCAGTATCAAAAGTGGACGCGCTGGTGCAATCCAAAGGCGCTGAAGTTGGTTTCAAAACGGTTTGGCTTGAAAGCTGGAACGCATCCGTAGCGCTTTGGTACTTGGAGCTAGACTCAGAGCTTTTGTTCGTTGGCGATGCGGGCACGACAGAGCCTAGTAACGGCAGTGAGCGCTGGGGCTTAGACTTCAACAACTTCTGGAGGCTGAATGACGTTTGGTCTTTAGAGTTCGATCTCGCTTGGACAGACGCAAAATTCACAGGTAGCACGCCAGAGGGCGATGCAATTCCCAACTCTCTTGAATGGGTAGCGAGCGGCGCGCACGTTTGACTCACTGCTGTTGTCCAACGAACCTCAGCCCTGAAGCAGTGACTTCAGCGGCTGAGGAGTTCATGCTGTTTAGATAACCTGCGCGATTCCAGTGGTAGCTACAGCAGAGCCTTAACCTGTGTAATCTGTGATTGCAGCCAGGCTATTTCGCTAAAGGTTTCGTACGTATTTTGTGCACGCACTAGCAGTGCATTGAGTACGTCAAGTTTCAACTGCAACGCCTGCTGGCTTTTTTCGTCTGCTTCAACCACGGCCTCGGCCATCATCATCGCCTTTTCTAATTCACCCTTCTTTAGCATATTGCGGGCTGAGCTGATCACCTTTGCCTCGCCTGCCATATCTACTAAGTCGGGATAAATTTCATGTGGCCGATAGGGGTAGAGCTCGCTGGTGTAGCGGTATGCAAACCAAGCGCCAGCCTGGTTAACGGTTTCTCTCACCGTCCACATAACGCGACCATGCTGCTGGCTAAGATCTGCAAGCTCACTAGGCAGCTTTACTTCACGCATCAGCTCATATACGTCTTTGCCAGCACTTAGGCCCTTCCAAATTTCGTCGTGAACATGCGTAGACGCATCGCGCAATACCACTAACCCTTCCATGATTTCCTTTGCGTTGGTCATTGGCTCATCCTGACCCGGCAAAAGAATTTCAGGCTTCAAATCGATGATGGTGTTTATCGTTTCAATGTATTCAACAAGAATGCGATTACGATCAGCACGCACTGTTCCCAGGTTAGGCCACATGGGAATTTCAGGGCCAACCGAGCCGCCACCAGCAAAAAGGATTTTCTCTTTCGGCATCCAAAGGCCGGCAGAGTTAATGCCTTCTGCACCAGGCAGCGCAATTACTTCAAACGAAACGCCACCGAGTTCAAACTTATACCCTGCCTCGTCTTCCACCAGTATGTCTGGTTTGATGGGGACGTAAGGAAACGGGTTTCGCTTTTGGGTAGTGCCCGATTTTTTCTTTAGCTGGCCTGTCCAGCTATAGAGTGCTGCATAACGCGGCCCCAAAAATGCCTGAGCCTTCTGGCGGTGCACCATGTACTCGGCGCTGGCGCGGGTCATAATAACTTTCGTGTTTTCATCTGCGATCAACGATATGCCACCCACATCATCATGCTGAGCCTGTGGCAAGAAGATGTATTTTACCGGCCCGTTAATCACCTCCTTCAGCAATGCCATCTGCTTTGGTGCCTGATGCGCGAACCCAGTGTCTATTACAATCGCGCCTTCAGGCGTGTTAACCGCGTACACGTTGGCCAAACCCGACACGTAGTAGACGTTGTCTGCTATTTGTGTGCGCTCAATCGGTACTCGGATTAAATCGCCCACCGGTGTACCACCCGCTCGAATATCACGGGTATCTAAATCAACGGCCTTTTGGGCCGTTACCGGGCCAGCCAACCCAACCGTTGCTGCCAGAGCCAACCCGCTCAGTAGGTGCTTGATGTTCAACATAAGCTTGCCTCTTCTGTGAAATGAGTATTTATGTGTCAGGAGCGAATCTACACACATAAATGGAACATTTATGTGTTTTTGTTCCATTTATTGTCATTTATTGGATCATACGGAGGTATTGGTTTAATATTTTCACCCAACTAACACGCCCAAACACAGTAAGCCGATGCCAGAACAGCAAACGAAAGCACAAACCACCCTAAACCGGATACTGGACGCCGCTATGGCTTGCTACGAAAAATCCGGCATATCCGGCACGCGCCTGGAAGACGTTGCAAAAAGTGCAGGCGTTGGGCGCACCACCCTCTACCGCTACGTGAAAAACCGCGACGATCTCCTAAACCAAGTGCTTTTGAGAGATGCGCAGGCACAACGCGCCGAGATGGAAGTGCTAAATCGCTACCACGACAACCTCGCCGACGCCGTTGTCGAATCTACGCTGCTAGTGCTGCGCGGGAGGCGAACTCGCCCAATAAATCGCCTTCTGTTTGCCAATGCAGAAGACACGATGATCGAGCGAATCAATTTGTCGCCCTCTAGTTTTAAGGCACTTACCGAAGCACTACTTGCGCCAAAGTTCGAGAAGGCGCTTGCTAACGGCGAGTTACGAGAGGGTGTAACGCTGGCGGAAGCCAGTGATTGGGTGGCCAGAATTACGCTGTCACTTGTAACCTACCCCGAAGATTTTTTGAATGACGATGATGCATTGCGCAGATACCTTCGCGCTTTTTTAGTACCCTCTTTGCTAAAGGACGCTAGTTAATTCCTACACGGCGACCGAATTATTGATTGTTTGTAACGTAAGCTCACACGACTATCGCAAGTGTTAAGATTCCTCTTTTTACTGAGGATGAACCGCTTCCATGATTAACCGTCACCAGTTTGCGGGGGCAATCTTTGCACTCAACGCACTTATTTGCTTGGCCGTAGGACTCACTTTCGTTTTCGCGTCGGAGTTCTTTCCTTTTCACGGCGATGTCATTGAAACCGACTGGCAGGCGTTGAGTGTGTCCTATCAAACACTTTACCTTGGGATGATGCGCACTGAGGGGGCAGGGTATCTCGCTACGGCACTCGCGGTTTTTTGGTTGCTCGCAATACCCTATCGCAAAGGCGAGTATTGGTCTGCTTGGGCGATCGTGACTATTGCGCTGATGGAACACCTACCGACGCTATTGGCTAACCTGCACGTCGCTCAAACAACCGCGGCTGAACCGCCCTGGTATTTCGTGATGGGCTGTATGATAAGTCTGTGTTTTGGATTGGTGCTTGTACCGCGTCGAAGTCGCTAACCAACAACTGACACGACGATGACTAACTAACACTTATCGCCACTCTTCCGTATTCCCATCATGCGACGCTTTCACCCCGCAGAACTCATCAAGGTAGTCATACACTTCATCGGGCATAGGGTTACTGCGCACATCAAGAAAGCGCAGCGCTTTGAGTGAGTCGATCTTGATGTCTTCCATTTTGTTATCAAACAAATAGAGCTTGTGGCGCGTTGTCGATTCTGGGAACGCCACGTTCAGAATTTTATTTTTTTCGGCGTTCACTTTTTTAAGTAACCCATTGGCTTCCAAGTTCAAGCCCTTCAAGGCGTTACCAAAAGCACAATCAAACCTTCTCACAGGAGTCAAACAAGCGTCTTCTAGCTCTGCGCTGACTTGGTTAGACGAGTTGCCCAGATTCATTTTTACACAGGCCGCAACTGAGGTAATAACAACCTCTGCAACCCTTAGGGCAACGGTCAACTCTCTCGGCTCAATCTCAGATGCCGGCGTTGAATGGGGCACCGAAACAAACTACGGGCAGATAACGCAAATCACTAGTGGAGTTGGCAACGGCATAAGCGGCACAACTCGCAATAAGCCGGCCGCTTTTGGTAGATAGCGGATTTCAAATATGTGCGACTAAATGGTTATTCATAGCCTTAAGCCTTCTAACCGCAAAATTTGTCAACCGAGTTTAATTGAGGTGCTTTACGCCCATTTCTGCTTTTGCACTGCAAAGCCAACCTCAGTATTGCAAAACTGAACAAAGCCGCCTGAGCCATCGAGCAATTGGCACCAACAACATGCCGGCGCCAACCAAACAGCCTAGCCAAAATTTACCGACGAGATTTAGCGAACCTTAGACCCGCAAGTGCTGCAAACACTAAAAACACAGAGGAAGGGTTGGGTACAGTAGTATCGTTGGTTGAGGTATTGAAGTTATCGAAGCCTAAACCAAAACCACCTGATCTTGTACGAGTGCCCAGTACTTCCAGCTGCCGAATACCAACAGCAGACAGGCCTATGCGAGTAACCATCCCGTCACCCGTTCCTGCATCGCCAGCAGCAATTGAAGCGGTGCGCAGCAAGTTATTCGCGTCGTCATACACATTGATTACATATGTTTCGTTTGCATCAATATCAAACAGGTCAAAGCTCAAGCCATCTACGGCAGAAGCATAGTCCACTATCAAAGTAGAGCTGCCTGTGTTGTTAAGGCCAAGCACATCAGAGATGAAATATTGGCCGTTGTTTGCTCCCTGGCCTGCTCTAAAGGAATCATTGGCGCCATCTCCGCGCTTCCAGCCTTCTATTGAATTGCCAACATCGCCCAGAATCGGGCTTGAGCTGAAGGTAACTCCATCTGACGCTGAGTATTGCGAATTAACAACTGTACCCACTGGGCTGCCAGCAAGGTCTTCGAAGGTGATTAGGCCAGCTTGGCTGGGCAGGGCGACAAAACAGGTCGCCAGAGCGACAGGGTGTAAGGCTTTTTTCGCGAAAGTTTGGAATTTCATTATTAGGCTCACCTTGCAGTAGTGTTATTTCTCTTCAGTACTTGCACCTAGCTGCAAGGTTCGTGCCATTTTAATAATTCAACCTAAAAATCAGTAACACCTATGGCTTCACAGTCAAACATATGCCGGAAGTGTAAAAAGTACTGACACTGGGAGCAGTATTAACGTCAGGGAAATTCAAAGTAGGTTGAAAATCATCGGGACTGAAAGATCACCGCCACTCTTCCGTATTCCCATCATGCG
>JBGCDE010000233.1:0-21683 GCA_045105115.1 Pseudomonadales bacterium
GATCGTCGCGACATAATGAATCAATTAGCCGACACCGTTGAGGAAGTCAGTGCCATCACGACCTGGCCCCTGAGCATGAGCTTGCATTACCGCGATCTAAACCCTGGTGAGGGCTATTGCCTCGGCTGCAGATTGAGCAAGACTGATATCGAAGAGATCACCTTAATGATTTACGTCAGTAATCCAAAGCGCGTGGCAGAAATTGCAAGCCGCGTTTCACGTAGATACCCGGAGCTTCGGTTTAGTGTTGCGCAAAGCGTAGAACCCATACTAGGTAAAGAAGAAAGCCACGCCAGCGTTGGACGCAGCGAACTAGTCGCTCGCCTGAACAGATTGAAGAAAGAGCTTGAGCCTTTCAGCATCAGCAGTTTATTGCTGCAGTCCTGGACAGATCTTCAAAGAATGCCGCAATGAAAGTTAGTTTTAGCTCACCGCGCAAGATTGAGCCTGATGCTGAACAGGGCTACAAGCTTCCGTATGCGCCATCAAAAAGAGTTGAGTCCAAGTTGTCCTGGTATCTGGTGCTGGCGATTGTATGCTCACCATTAATGTACGTACTCTTTACGGCGGCCTCTTCTCTTTTGCTCGTGAACGAACCAGGTCATATCAGCATCGGCAAGTTTGAAGTGAATAGCGAAACACCAGGGCGTGTGGTCGAGCTTGCTGTTGAGGTAGGCGAAGACGTTCGCAAGGGTGATGTGATTGCCAGGCTGAGCGACCATTCGCTAAGCAGTGACATTAGCAGAGTAAACAACGAATTGTCTTTTATAAGGGAGCGTCAAAACCTGGGTCCCAATGATGAAGACCTGGATGCTTTGCGCGAACATATCCGCCTTGCCAGAGCAAACTACCAATTTTATACCCAGCAATACAAAGCAATGCAAACTTTGTTTGCGAGAAGGTCCGCCACACGAGCAGATCTCAACGCCGCACGTGTTACCGTTCAACGCGCAAAGCTCGGTTTGCTTGAATACGAAACTGAGCTCGAAAAATTACTCGGCGTACCTGAAAAAAACCGACGCCTCACCCTGCTTGAGTCGGAACTAGAAGCCTTGCAAAAGCGCGGTCGCAATCTTGTACAACGGGCGCCGATTGACGGTCGGGTACTCGATGTATTCGTCAGAGATTCAGAAATTGTGCGTCAAGGAGACAGCATAGCGCTGATTGGCGAACCAGAAAAAGCGTCTGTTATCGCCTATTTAGACCCAAAGTATTCGCGTTACGCCAAGATTGGCCAGCGCGCCCGGGTCGAATTACCTGGCGGCGAAACGGTTGACGCGCATATTTCCGCCCTACCAGAAATCACCCACCGACTGCCCTCAGAATTTGCCAGACCGCTGGGATTGCGCAGCATGAAAATTTTGGCCCACCTGGATTTTGATGAACCTGTCGACCAGAAAAGTCAGGTAGAAGGTCTGCCAGTTAACGTACGCTTTCCGTTCAGTCTTGAACTGGCAGGCCTGTAGCAGAAGTAAACATTACAAATGGACAAACCCATGAACAGTAACGCCTACACCAAGCACTTACTCAGCCCAGTGCTAGCCCTCTTGTTTTGCCTTAGCGGCAATTCATTCGCCGCTGACAAGCCGGACTATTGGCAGCATGCTTACAAGCCTAGCCAAGAAACCCATGTTATTGACTTGCCCGCTGATATGTTTGCAGTGCAACTCATCGCCGTTTCTACCCGCAAGCAGGTCGAAGCATTCGTTGAATTGCATAACCTGTGGGACATGACCGCCGTAAAAGTATCGAAAGCAGGCAAGCCCTTGTATGTGCTGATACCCGGGGTGTACAAGTCTCGCGTGGACGCTGAATCAGCCGTTGCCTCACTGCCTGTCTCGGTACAGCAACTAAAGCCATGGATCAGACCTTTGGGCGGTCTTCAGCAGGCCATGCGTGACGCCAAAAAGACCAGTTACGCTGTCAGTGATTGAGCACAGCGTCTACCTCTTAATCATCCAGAAATGACATAAACTCCGGCGCGTTAAATTTCCAGCTGCGCTGCTCAACACGCTCTTTAATGCGCCAACCCTCAGCGCTGCGCACATAAACATCGTTGTACCAGAGACCCAGCATCCAGGTATGACTTTCGCCCTCGCCCATATCCATTTGCTGAGGGTTAAAGCACATGATATGCCCCTTAGCGGTATCACCATCCAGCTTAACCTGCATATTGGCATTTAAATGGTGGGTGTAGGGAAACGCGCCCATCGCCTCATGCAAAAACTTGATAGTTTCTTCGAGATTGCCTTTGGACCCGCCGAATACGCTGTAGTCAATAAACGCGTCTTCAGTAAACACGCCCCGCAGCTCATCAAACGCTTTTCGATCGATGATGTCGGAGTAATGCCAGATCAGATCTTCAATCTCGATTCGATCGGAAATTTGCTGTAAAGACAATGTCATACGTTCATCCTTAGGGTAACTTTTAGTTAACTTGGAATCCCCACCAGCCCTTCGGTAGCATGGGTCTATTCGGCTAATCCTATGGTGCGAGCGGTGCTCAGGTAAAGCGAAAGCCTATGTGCTTTGGTTACGCTTTGTTAGGCATCGTTACACTGGATACCAGCAAGGTCGCCGAACTACCCAAACAAACCTAAAAAGGAAACATCATGTCTTCACCACAAGGTAATACCGGCGACATCGTCAACTGGCCAATGCTGAAAGTTGTTTACCGAACCGATAAAGACAAGATCGCCGCTCTGCTGCCGCCCGGCATAGAACCTGGCGCTAACCCCAACGTAAACGTCACCATCTACAACTTCCCCGTTCCTGATGAACCCGAATACGGCATTGTTATGACCGTTGATGCGGACTACAACGGCATTGCAGGCGAGTACACACTGGGCTATGGCATCGATCAGGAATCGGCCATATTCACCAGCCAGCAAACCAACGGGCAACCAAAGTTTCCCTGCGATACCACGTATTACCGCATGGGTAATAACGTGACCGCTCGCTGCTCACACCAAGGCTATACATTCGTTGAATTTAACGGCGTGTCCAGCGGCGAACACGAACCAAAAGACGATTGGGAACAACATGAATGGTGGATAAAAGTATCCCGTAAAGCCGCTGTTATGCCGGTGCCGGAATACGACTTCCCGCCCCACGTTGTGCACGTGCGCAGCAAATACGGCACCGCTCACCGCGAAGCCGTTGACGGCCAGTTGGTGCTGCACCCTAGCCCATGGGACCCAATTGCTACATTGTTACCAATGCGTGAGCAATTGTCTGCGCACCTGTGGTGGCCAATCTTTCTTGACCGCGAGATTAAACTGGCTGGTCAACTCGATGCGGAAGGGTTCCTGCCACATCTCGACGTAATTTCCGGATCACGTTGGCCGGGCCAAAACGGCGGACCAAAGCGCTAGGCATAGATAACGAACAGCACTTGAGGATCGTAAACACAGTCAATATGAATTTACGCACCCAAGTGAGGTTCGATGTCTGAGGCCCGCTCTCACAACTGTTGAAAAGAGGGACCTTTTCAACAAGCCCCCATGGATGGGTTTACGGCGTGTTGTGAGAGCGGGCCTCAGGTATTGAACCGGATAAGCACTACAACCAGTCATAAAAGAGGATACCTCCTTGAACTCACCAGAAATCATGCAGGAAGATTTCAGCGTCCATTACACCTACACCCGCTCAACCGGCCCTGTAATCGGCGACTTCCTAACCGCACTGCGCGACGACAAACAAATTCTAGGCATCAAAGGTAGCGACGGTCGCACCTTGGTTCCCCCCATGGAATTCGACCCCATTACTACCGAGCCACTCAGTGAAATGGTCAAAGTCAGTGACCAGGGTACCGTCACCAGCTTCTGCTGGGTTAAGAACCCCATCAGTCATCACCATATCCAACACGCCTTCGCCTTCGCCACCATCCGCCTGGACGGCGCAGACACCGACTTTATCCATATGGTCGACTGCGTTGACGAAGCGAAAATAAGCATTGGCAGTAAAGTCAAAGCACGCTGGGCTGAAGAGCGCAGTGGCACCATGACAGACATCGTCGCTTTCGACGTAACAGGAGCCTGAACATGGCTGAGAAAAAAGACCCAAACGCAGAACGCGTCAACATTATGTATGCACCCGTGAACCTCGACTATCGATTCACAGCCTCAGATCATACTTCACGCTTCCTCGATTCAATTAAAAATGGTCAGTTCATTGGCAGCCAGGTCAGTGAAGGTTCGCCAGTCTATGTGCCACCTCGCCCGGTTTGCCCTGAAACAGGCCTGCCCGCCGAAAAACTCGTTGAGATGCCCGACACCGGCAAAATACAATCATTCACTATTGTGCACATCCCTATTCCCGACAATCCCATCAAGCCACCGTTCGTTGTTGCCAATATCCAGTTAGATGGCGCAGCCATCACTTTCTTGCATCTAATAAGTGGTTGCGACAACGACGAAATTGAAATCGACATGCGAGTCAAAGCCGTTTGGAAACCCGAAGCCGAGCGATCACATTCGCCGGCCAATATTCATTTCTTTGCACCGATAGACAAAGCCGATGAACTTACAGAACAAATGGCAAAGGAGGCATAGACCATGAGAGACGTAGCAATTGTCAATTATCGGCAAACGCCGGCCGTTCGGAATTCGCAGAGCACTAACGAACTGCAAATGCTGCAAAGCATTATTCAAGGCATCATAAAAGAAACGGGTGTTGAACTCAGTGATATGGACTTCGTATGTTCCGGCAGCTGTGATTATCTTGCAGGTGCAGCCTTTGCATTTGTTGAAGCCATTGAATCAGTCGGTCCCTTCCCGCCCATCAAAGAATCTCACGTAGAGATGGATGGCGCCTGGGCACTGTACGAAGCCGTTTTGAAAATTCGAACCGGCGAAGCCGATTCTGCACTAATTTATGGCTTTGGAAAATCGTCCCCGGGTGATTTGCGCTCAGTATTAAGCCTTCAACTTGACCCTTATTATCTCGCACCACTGTGGTTAGACACTATCAGTGCCGCTGCGCTGCAAGCGTCGCAATGCCTTGATAAAGGCGTATTAAGCGAAGCCGACATGGCCTCCGTCGTATCACGCAGCAGAGCCAATGCAAAATCTGTGGCCGGTACGCAACTCAGTGGCGACTATAGCGTTGAGCAGTTACTTTCCGAGCCAACCTTTGTATCGCCTTTACGCATGCACGACTGCGCACCCATAACAGACGGCGCTTCGGTGATGATTATCGCCACACCTGAAAAAGCCAAACAATGGTGCGAAACACCCGTCTTGATTTCAGGCCTTGATAATCGTATCGAAAGCTCCATGCCAACACTTCGTGACCTCACGGTGTCGAGCTCTACCGAAACAGCAGGTAAAGCGGCAGGTGTAGGAAACAAGCCGGTAGAATTTGCTGAACTGCACGCGCCTTTCAGTTATCAGGAAATATTGCTGCAAAAAGCGCTCGGCCTGGATGATTCAGTTGATATCAATCCATCAGGTGGTGCACTTGCCGCCAATACCATGATGGCCGCCGGTCTCGATCGCATAGGACACGCTGCGAAAATGATCCAATCCGGTCGTTACTCACGCGGCGTTGCACACGCTACCTCAGGCTCTTGCCTGCAACACAACCTTGTCGCTGTTCTGGAGGCTGCATCATGAGTCGCTTAGCTGCTGTAGTAGGCATAGGACAAACCGAGTATCGCTCTGCCCGAAAAGATGTATCAATGGGTGGGCTCGTTAACGAAGCCGCACGTCGCGCACTCGAAGACGCTGGCCTTGGCTGGGACGACATCGACGCCGTTGTAATAGGTAAAGCGCCTGATATGTTTGAAGGCGTACTAATGCCCGAACTTTATCTGGCAGATGCGCTGGGTGCGGCGGGCAAACCAATGCTCCGGGTACACACTGCCGGCAGTGTGGGTGGCTCCACCGCTGTGGTTGCTGCAACACACGTAACCAGTGGAACCTTCGATCGAATTCTGACGGTGACGTTTGAGAAGCAATCAGAATCGAATGCCATGTGGGCTTTGTCGATTCCCAGACCTTTCTCGATGCATCTTAACGCCGGTGCAGGTGGCCACTTCGCGCCGTATATTCGCGAATATATGCGTCGAACAGGAGCGCCTGCGCATGTGGGCCCAATGGTTGCGGTTAAAGATCGCCAGAACGCATTGAAGAACCCTCTCGCGCACTTAAAGATTCCTGATATTAATTTGGATATGGTCATGGAATCACCCATGCTTTGGGACCCTATTCGCTTCCTGGAAAGTTGCCCAAGCTCAGACGGTGCCTGTGCCTTGGTTATATCCAATGAAGAGCTAGCAAACAAAGGCCCCAACAAACCCGCCTGGATTCGCGGCATGGCAATGCGCAGTGAAACCATGACGTGTAAAGGACGTGACGAAGTCAATCCTCTAGCAGGCAGCGAATGTGCGAAGGATGTCTACGCACAAGCGGGTATCAAAAATCCGCTTAAAGACGTGGATATGGCTGAGGTGTACGTACCGTTTAGTTGGTATGAACCCATGTGGCTTGAGAATCTTGGTTTTGCGGAGGAAGGTGAAGGTTGGAAGCTGACTGAGGCCGGAGAAACCGAAATTGGTGGTTCCATTCCGTTTAATTGCTCGGGCGGCGTATTATCTACTAACGCTATTGGTGCATCAGGGATGATACGCTTCGCGGAGTCTGCTATGCAGGTTCGTGGTACGGCTGGTGAGCATCAGGTTGATGGTGCGAAGATGGCGGTTGGGCATGCTTATGGGGCGAGTGCGCAGTTTTTTGCTATGTGGGCTGTTAGTAGTGAGAAGCCTTAAATTGACTTAGCTGAGCTAAAACCATGGGGCTTGGTGTAACACAATTGTTCTACTTCGTTCCCAGTTCGTTGCTGTGTAGATCTGCGGTCTGTTTGAAGATCGGCGTTCAAAGCAAAGGTAGCTTGCTAGACACGCCGTGAACCCATCCATGGGGGCTCTTCAAAAAGGTCCCTCTTTTTGAAGGTCTAGCAAGCTACCTTTGCTTCGAACTCCTACGCATCAAATTCAAGTAATGTACTTCAAGCAACTTTTTTGATGGCAGGATAGTAGGTGTTCACATGACTAGGGTATGTTGGAGTGAAGACCCAAAGCACTCGCTCCGCTCGCGGGGCCAGCTTTAGCGCCATGGACGATGCACATGGATGTGCAAGTGCCGCGGGAGGCAGGATGCCGGGAGCGACCGGACGCGGGACGGGCCAGGGATGGCCCACTGAACGGAAACATACCCTAGTCATGTGGACGCCGACCGACGAAGCGCAACATGCTCAGCGTGGAACAAACTAATAGGAACAAATATGTCTTTCGTAGAAGTCACTGAACCAAAACCGGGCATCAAGCTAGTTACCCTAAATCGCCCAGACCGAATGAACGCTATGGCGTTTGACGTCATGATTCCATTTCGCGAACAACTGGAAGAAATTTCCTACGACAACAATATTCGTGCCGTTATCATCACCGGTGCCGGCTCTTCATTTTGTGCCGGCGCTGATTTACAAGATCCGGGTTGGCTGGATATTTTTAATGGCCTTACGGTACCCGGTATTGCACGTCGTGCCATGCGTGTGCTCGATGATGTGATCAAAACCATTCGTGACATGCATCAACCCGTTATAGCCGCCGTAAACGGGCCCGCCATAGGTGGCGGCTTTTGTTTAGCAATGGCGGCGGATATTCGAATTTGCAATGAATCAGCTGTATTTCGGGCAGCCGGAATCAACAATGGTCTTACCTCCGCCGAACTCGGGCTAAGCTACTTACTACCGCGTGCAATTGGCTCATCAGCCTCTAACGAAATCATGTTAACCGGCCGCGACGTAGGCGGAATCGAAGCGGAGCGAAAAGGTATCGTGTCTCGATGCGTCGCTGACAATCAAAACCTGATCGATGAATGTTTGAGCGTAGCGTCTCAGATACAGCAGCACAGTCGACTCGGCGTTGAGCTAAGCAAACAAATGTTGAATGCCGGTTTGGAAGCAGGAAGTCTGCATTCTCACATGAACCATGAGAGTCATGCGCAACTGTTTGTACGAATGACCACCAAGAATTTCGAAGAGGCGATTAAAGCTCGTAAGCAGGATCGTGCCCCTGATTTCAAAGACGAATAGCTTCCTCGGAATTCAGAAGGAACGCGGCAAACCCAGCACGTGTTCTGCAACGTAGCTAAAAATTAGGTTGGTCGATATCGGTGCTACCTGATACAAACGGGTTTCTCGAAATTTTCTTTCAACATCGTATTCGTTCGCAAAACCATAACCGCCGTGGGTTTGCAGGCATACGTTGGCCGCTTCCCAAGATGCTTTAGCCGCAAGATACTTGGCCATATTGGCTTCTGCACCACAGGGCTTGTGCGCGTCAAAAAGCGCAGCCGCTTTGTAACGCATCAAACTGGCGGCCTCCACTTCTATGTGAGATTCCGCAATTGGAAACTGCACGCCCTGGTTCTGCCCTATAGGGCGATCAAATACCACGCGCTCATTGGCGTACTGGCTGGAACGCTCGGTAAACCAGTAGCCATCACCAATACATTCGGCCGCAATCAGTGTGCGTTCCGCATTCAATCCGTCGAGAATGTACTTAAATCCCCTGCCCTCTTCACCGATCAGATTCTCTTCCGGAATCTCCAGATTCTCAAAAAACAGTTCATTGGTTTCGTGGTTTACCATATTCGGTATTGGCTGAATCGTCATGCCGTGTTTAACAGCTTGATGCAAATCGACAATAAAAATCGACATGCCTTCTGATTTTCTTCTCACATCTTCAAGCGGCGTAGTGCGAGCAAGCAATATCATTAAGTCAGAATGCTGCACTCTGGAAATCCAGACTTTCTGACCATTAACTACGTATTTGTCACCGCGTTTAACCGCTGTGGTTTTGATTTTGGTGGTGTCAGTGCCAGTCGTGGGTTCAGTCACACCCATGGATTGAATGCGGGTTTTGCCAGCGGCTATTTCGGGTAGGTAGCGCTGTTTCTGAGCGTCACTACCATGGCGCAGCAAGGTGCCCATATTGTACATTTGGCCGTGCACAGCCGCGGAGTTTCCGCCGCAGCGATTAATCTGCTCCATAATTACGCTGGCTTCTGTTAAACCCAAGCCGTAACCACCGTATTGCTCGGGAATCATGGCCGACAACCAGCCGGCATCAATGAGGGCGTCAACGAACTTTTCCGGGTATGCGCGTTGTGAATCTATTTCGCGAAAGTATTCATCGGGAAAATTGTTGCACAATGCGGTGATGGCATCGCGAATTTCAGTGAAGTCTTGTGCTTGCTCAAGCATTTAGTGCGGTGGTCTCGTGGTTGCCGTGTATTGAAGCTCACGGTCATTAAACCACTCGAACTACTCTGGCAACAATAAGTCCTCAAGAAAGAATGCAGCCAATTCCGCTCGGCCTTCCAATTTGGCTTTGGCGTATATTTTGCTGGCCTGCTGTCGAACAGTGCGTTCGCTGGTTCCACGCATAGCGGCGAGTTCTTTGAGGTTAATGCCCTTGATCAGCAGCAGTGCTATTTCTTTCTCGGCACCGGTCAGGTCCCAGTCGCTCAATTGCTCATCTATTTTCTGGCCCAGGCCACGCAACAGACCAGAGGCTCGTTCCTTCCAGATTTCAAGGTCTCGACTGGACCGGCGCATGGCGGTCTCCAATACACGATTACGTTGCCGGGTAGCACTAGGGCGCTGCACCCATATATAGAGCAAAGTAGCGGCTACAAATCCGCTAAACAGCGCGTCGAGCGCCAATGCGTACCAGACTGAACCCTCCTTAAGATCCTCATACAGGTCAGCTCCGGTGGCGCCGACAACCAATATAAGTGCGATCATTACCATTGGTCGCTCCAGGTCCAGTTCACTTCGCATCCTTAGCCCTCCAACCAATAACAGGCGTTCAGTTTAGCAATCTGCGGCCCGGGGAACATCGAACATTTGTTCTAAACACGTTCATCGAACGCATGTTCGATGGTTCTCTAGCGCATGCCCGATGCTGAAAAGAGCCTGAAACTCTAGTCTTGCTGCTGAATCATTCACTGAGGAACTCGTATGTATTCACAATTCGCAAACAGGGCAATCGCTGGTATTGGTATTGGCATTGCTATTACATTCATACCGCTGGTAGCGACCGCTGAAAGCGACCCGCTGCAAGTCAATCCAGCCAGCCCCTGGTACGCGTTGGATGCCGAGAGCGGCTGGCATTTTGATGTTGGCGTGGGTGCGGAGTATGAGCCCGGCTATCCAGGTTCAGACCAATACGCGGCTGAACCCGATGTGTTCGCCAGAGCGATGTATCGCACCGATAGTGGGCATCGCTACTTTTTCAGTCTTGGAGAAGTTGGTGCCATTTTCTCTCTATCCGACAGAACGCAATTCCAGATGTTTCTGGAATATGAAGAAGGACGTGAGACGGATGATGACGATACCTTGGTCGGGCTTAACAAGGTTGACGCAACTATTGAGGGGCAGTTCATGCTGGCCAGACGCTACGGAAACTTTAGCACTTTCGCCATTTTGCAGCCTGATCTTACGGGGGATGCTAACAAGGGTGTGGTCTGGTTTCTGGGAGGCGCCTACGACCGCTTATTCGCTGATGGACGCTGGCGACTGGGTACAACGCTTGACCTTAGTGGTGCAGACAGCGAATACATGCAAACCGAGTTCGGTATTACCACCGAAGAGGCCGCACGAACCGGATACACATCTTACCAGCCCAGCTCAGGCATAAAATCCGCCAGTTGGGGCATAAGCGCCGAGTATTGGATAAAACCACGCTTGAGTGTGCAGACCAATATTGAGACTGAATTTTATTTCAGCGAAGCCGCCAATAGTCCATTGATTGCCGATTTTGGCAGACGAGTGGGTTTAGAAGCCAGCGTGCTTATTCGCTGGACCTTTTAACAGGAGATTTTTATGAGTGTCACAACACCTCTTAAACGCGCTCTTTTGCTAAGCGTTTGCTTCGCGATGCTTGCCTGCTCGGGCAGTAACGGCTCTGGGTTTGCACCAGTGGCTCCAGAGCAACCACTTGATACCAGCCCCTACGAGCTAATTCCACTTGAGCTGGATTTCACCTTTGACTTGAACCAGCAAGGCCTGGACGCCGGAGAGTTGACCGGGCTGGCTATCGTTCCAAGCTCTGGCGAACGCTTCATTCTGAATAGAGAAGGACAATTGTTTCACTTAGGTCCGTTTGGTAATTTCCTGAATCAAACCACGATCGATGCCGGTATGGAGGAAACCTATAGTGGTTTAGAGTGGCTTAGCGAAGACCAAATCTATATAGCAAGCGGTGATGTTGGCATCTATGGCTTCAATCTAAGCACCGAAGATGCCGAACTGTTCGCCGCCATGCCGGACGACTTCGGTGAGCTGGAAAACGTTGCTTACGACAATGCCAGCAATCAAGTTTTCGCCATCAACAGTACGGGAGAAAAACAACTTGTGATTGTTGATAACGAAGGCGGGCAAACCGTGACCGAACTGGATAGCCAACTAATGGAATACCCCATCACAGGCATGCACGCTTTTGATGGCAGCTTATTTCTGGCGTCTACCGGCCACAGTAATACACCCGAACAGGCAGCGGTCATTGAGCTTGATTATGACGGTGTGTTTCAAAGTGCCTGGTCACTGCCAGAAGGCAGTCCGACGGCTTTGTTGATTGAAAACAGAGACCCTTTAGAGTTGGCTATTGCAACATCGGATTCCACCAGCCTCTTGTTCTTCGAAGCCCCTGCACCCAACAGCGGGGTAACAGGAGATGCCCTGACCTTCTTAGCCTACGAAGAACTGGATTTCGACCAACCATCCGGAGTTGATTACGCGGCCGGCAGGAATAGCCTGATCTTTATTACGGACTTTGCTGAAGTTCATGAGCTAACTGATGGTGAGGAGTCTATTGAGCTATTTGAACTGGAAGAAGCTCAAGGCAGCTTTGAGGCGCTTGCCTACAGCGCGGACGAAATACACTTGCTGATGTCCGACGAAAGTACACCAGAGCCGTTAATTCAACGCTACGACTTGAATGGCACGCTGCTTACGGAAACGGAGCTTGAAGCCAGTGTAGATGCAGGTACCGTGTTTGAAGCGATGGATCTTGGTGAGCAATCGCAAACCCTGTATCTGCTCTCTGGCAATGACGACGAGCAAAAATTGTTAGTTCGCATTACAGACAGTGGACAAACCGTGAGCGAACTGCCGGAGGCCTTTGATGACATGACGATTGTGGGGGTTGATATCAGTGCGGATGAGACCCAGGCGATCTTTGTGACCGATGAGCGTGTGGAGGATGACGCACGGCTTTCTGGTCTGGCCATTTCTATTGACCTGAACACATTGGAGGAGAGATGGCGGCTGGCCATAGCGGTACCAGGAGAAGACGAAGACCTTATCGGTCTGGCCGCGCCCTCAGGTATTGCGGTTGACCGCGCGCGTTCACGTCTTTACATCAGTTCGGATGTTGATGACTCGATGCTGGCTGTTTTCGAATTGCCGGAAGAGCAATAACACGGCCGGGATAATTGCACTCTTTGACGGCGGTCAGTGAGTGCAAATATCCATCCAGTGCTGCACAGCATCTGACTGCGCTCTCTGTTTCGGTAAGGCAAAATAGAGCGTACGGCTCATATCCCTGCGTGGCAGCGCAAGTGGTACCAGGTCACCATTTTCAAAATTCTTTTGCAGCACTATTCGCGACAAACAACCAATGCCCAGACCGGTTTCAACGGCATTTTTGATTGCTTCGTTGTGCTTCAGTTCCAGGTAGATATTCATCGTGGGCAGCAGCCCCTCTAGCGCTCTGTCCAAGGTATGACGCGCACCCGACTCGGGTTCACGTAATATCCAGTTTACGGATCTTGCATCCTGAGCCGTTAGTTTGCCCTCGCGTGCCAAAGGATGATCAGCGGCGCAAAATACCACCAGCTCGTCCTTAATCCATGGAATAAGCTCAAGATCGCGATTTTGTACTTCGCCCTCAATCATGCCTATATCGGCTTCGTAATTAAGAATCTTAGCGGCCACTTCCGGTGTATTGGCCACCTCAAGCTGAACATCAGCTTCGGGAAAATCTTGTAGGTAACCTGCCAGATAGCGCGTGACCAAATGGTTGCCGATGGTGAAACTCGCTGCCACCCGAAGGTGCCCGATACTTTTGTGGCCGCGCAGACTTTGCTCCAGCTTTTGACAGCTTGCCAACACACCTTCCGCTTCCTTTCTGAGGGACTCACCGACTGAAGTAAGCAATAAACTGTTCTTACTGCGGTCGAATAGTTCTAAATGGTAAGTATTTTCCAGCTTTAATAGCGCTTCACTCGCTGCCGATTGGGACATGTGCAGTTCAGCCGCTGCTTTGGAAATATTCTGATGTCTGGCAACGGCCAGGAAAATAGCCAGCTGCCTGAGTGTGTAGCGCATTGCAAATCCTGACTCTTCACGAACAAGCTTGAATTATAGCTACCGGTTATTCCGATAGCCAGAACCAATATATCCGGATTGCCTTATACCGACCTTTCACATAGAATTCGCGCACCAAAAATCACAGGAGCAAAGAATGGCTGAGCAAAAAGCAACAAACGTACATTGGCACGAGGGCGACATTACCCGCGCGCATCGTGAAAACCTGCTTGGACATAAGGGTGCAACTCTGTGGTTCACTGGCCTATCAGGTAGTGGCAAAAGCACGGTAGCCGTAGAACTCGAAGGCCGTTTGAATGAGGCTGGCATTCTTGCCTACCGACTGGACGGTGACAATGTTCGCTTGGGGATCAATCGAAACCTCGGTTTCAGTGCAGAAGACCGTACTGAGAATATTCGGCGCATTGGCGAAGTTGCAAAACTGTTTGTTGATAGTGGCGTTGTTGTTCTTTCCAGCTTTATCAGCCCTTACCTGGCGGACAGAGACCAGGTTCGAGCATTACATGAAGCTGCTGGCATGGAATTCATCGAGGTATTTGTAGACTGTACTCTTGAAGAAGCCGAAGCACGCGATCCAAAAGGGCTCTACAAGAAAGCGAGAAATGGTGAAATCAAGAACTTCACCGGTATTGATGACCCTTATGAAATTCCAACCAAGCCCGAGATTCATTTGCATTCTGACCAGCAATCCCTGACAGAAGAAGTGGATCAAGTAATCGCATTGTTGCGCGAGCGCGGCATCATTCAGCAGGAAGGAGCTAAAAAAAAATGATCAGACCACACGGATCAGAAACACTTAATGCTCTATACGTTGAAGATGATAATGCTCGTGCGGCTCTTGCAGCAGAAGCCGACGGACTTCCCTCACTGTTGCTTAACTCTGCAGCGGCCGCTAATGCGGTGATGCTAGCGGGTGGGTACTTCAATCCACTCACTGGTTACATGAACCTGGCAGACTCTTTAAGCGTCGCCGAAAACATGCGCACAGAAGACGGCCTGTTCTTCCCGGTTCCAATTGTGAACCTCACTAATGAGGACTGGGTTGAAGCAGGCTCAAGAATTGCTTTGCGTGACCCTAACGTTGAAGGCAACCCAGTACTGGCTGTCATGAATGTCAGCAGCGTCGAAGACGTTAGCAAAGAGCAAATCGATTTTATGGCGGAAAAGATTTTCCGTACGCTGGATGCCAAACACCCGGGTGTAGCCACGTTCAATGATCTTGGCAATAAGATGATTGCCGGCGATATTGAAGTGCTTAACTTCTCTTACTTCAAAGCTGATTTCCCGGATACTTTCCGAACAGCTGTTGAAATTCGTGCAGAAATTGAAGCCAATGGTTGGAACACAGTGGTTGCCTTCCAGACTCGCAATCCTATGCACCGAGCGCACGAAGAACTATGCCGTATGGCGATGGAGCAGCTGGACGCTGACGGCGTGTTGATTCACATGTTGTTGGGCAAACTCAAGCCGGGTGACATTCCGGCAGACGTACGCGACGCCTCTATTCGCAAAATGGTCGACGTGTACTTCCCAGCCAATACTGTGATGGTTACTGGCTACGGCTTTGACATGCTCTACGCAGGCCCTCGCGAAGCCGTATTGCACGCAGTGTTCCGTCAAAACTGTGGCTGCACCCACTTAATTGTTGGGCGCGATCACGCCGGTGTTGGCGACTACTATGGTGGTTTTGACGCGCAGACTATTTTTGACGAAGAAGTGCCTGATGATGCTTTGGAGCTTGAAATATTCAGTGCCGATCACACGGCTTACAGCAAGAAGCTGGGCAAGGTCGTCATGATGCGTGATGTGCCAGACCACGACAAAGAGGACTTTGTCTTGTTGTCAGGTACGGCGGTAAGAGAAATGTTAGGTAAAGGTATCGCACCTCCGCCTGAATTTTCCCGACCGGAGGTCGCCAAGATTTTGTCAGATTATTATCAAAGTCTGGACGCGTAAGGTAGCACTTGAGGGTGCCTACTTCGGTAGCACCCTCACCAATTTTCCTTCATCACTGTCCGTCAGTATATAAAGGTAACCATTCGGTCCCTCTCTGACATCGCGTATTCGCGCACCCAACTCACCAAATAAAGCTTCTTCAGAAGAAACAGAATCGCCATTCAGCGACAGTCGTCGTACTTCCTGATCAATCAATGCACCAACAAACAGACTGTCTTTCCACGCCGGAAACTTATCGCCCTGATAATAAGCCATTCCTGACGGCGCGATGCTTGGCGTCCACTGCTTAATCGGCTGCTCCATACCGGGTGCTTCCGTAAATGGTGAGACGTAGGCACCTGAATAGTTGAGGCCATAGGTAATCGCTGGCCAGCCATAGTTGTTACCCGGCTTGACGATGTTTACTTCATCACCACCCATCGGTCCGTGTTCGTGCATGTATACCGTTTCGGTGTTCGGGTTGTATGCCAACCCCTGTGGGCTTCGATGGCCGTAACTCCAGACCATTGGGTCGCCTTGCTTACCGTCCGCAAAAGGATTATCCGCAGGTACTGAACCGTCAGTATTCATCCGCACTATTTTACCTAGCTGACTAAACGTGTCCTGAGCAGCCTCTCTAAAATCGAAACCATCTCCGGTTGTCAGTAGCAGTGTGCCATCACCAAGAAACTGCAGCTTACCGCCGTAGTGAGCCGGGCCTCGTTTCATTGGCGACACCGTAAACACGGTCTCAACGTTCTCCAAAGTGTTGCCGTTCAGTTCGGCTTTGGTAACTCGAGTCGCATTGTTTTTAACATCACCGTGTGCGAACGCGAGATAAAGAATGTTGTTTTGCGCGTAATCTGGATCCAGCACCACATCGAAAAAGCCACCTTGGCTGGCCACATAGGTATCTGGCACATTAGCTATCGGCTCGCCTATCACGCCATCGGCACTCACAAGTCGCAGTTCACCATCGCGCATCGACAATAAGTAACTACCGTCAGGCATGAACTCAACACACCATGGGTACGCAAAACCTTCCGCTATTGTTTCCAGGGTATATTCGACGGCAAGTACCGCTTGAGTGCTTGCAAACGACAGACAAAAAAGAATGATCCGCAGGGTGTGTTTCATACGACTTGTACTTGAAAGTGATTTTGACCATTATACGGGCTCACTGCGCAGACGGAAGACACGTGAGAAAATTCAAAGGCTTTGTGGTTGCCGTATTAACCACCTACGTGCTGGCTACCATATTTGTGAGCCAGGGTAATCTTGCTGCCATCGCTGCATTTGGACTGCCGATTGACTTGGCGACACGCTTTCAAGCAGCCTGGCACGATATGACAAATATGGTGACTTTGTTTCTGCCCTTGTCGCTGATTGCTCTGTTAATTGCCTTTCTGGTGTGCGCATGGCTGACAAAGCGCTTCCCAGCTGCCAGTGCGACCCTCTATCCACTGGCTGGTTTTACCGCAATAATGACGCTGATTTTTACGCTCAACACTGTGTTTGGATTAACACCGATTGCGCCAACACGCACAATGACAGGCCTGCTTTTGCAGGGGCTAGCCGGTGCGGCTGGTGGTTTTATCTACTATAAGATGGTTGCACGTTCTACTAGCTAGACACACTATCTCTGCGGTAGCGCCACCAGAATGCAAGGCCCTGGGCATTCAGTTCTGCATCAAATGGAAGCCATTCCTGCATAGCGGCATCACTGACATCAGGAAGCACAGCTCGACAACGCTCAAGCAAGTATTGAACAATTTTTGCGCTTAAATCTGATTCGAATGAAGGCCCTAGTTCACTTTGCTCAGCGGCCGCTTGCGTCATTTCAACCATCGCATCAATTTGCTCATGCAGCCCCTGGATCATTATCGCATCGGGTTTAACCGAACTGAAATGCGTGAGGTAAAGATATTCAGGCTTGAACGCCATTACGCGGTCGATTGAAGCGTGCAGCGCTTTTGGATCAAACTGCACCGGTGATGTTGTGGGTAACAGAAACGCAGTGTTGTCGTTGCGCAAGGATTTATAGCAAACACCCAATGTATCGCCGGTAAACATGCTCCGACTGCGCTCATCCCAAATGCAATGATGATGATACGCATGACCCGGTGTGTCGATAAACTTTAGCGGCCGCTCATTGAAGTCGATCACTTCATTGCCTACCGGAACAATGATTCTCGATTCATCAATCGGAACAATATCACCGTATAACTGCTTTACGGTTTCTTCCCCATAAACCGCATTTGAACCGGCTATGAGTTTGCCCGGATCAATCATATGTCGCGCACCACGTGCGTGAACGATGCATTCCGCATTGGCAGCCAATTTCATCATTTCGCCAGCGCCGCCAGCATGATCAAGGTGCACATGGGTCAAGATAATGTAGCGCACGTCATCCCAACTCAAACCTAAAGACTTTATAGCAGCCGTAGTGTTTTGAACGGAATGATTCGTTCCTGTATCAACGAGTGCGAGTTGCGACCCGGACTGAACAAGATGTATGGCTACCGCGTCGTCACGCTGATAGGCCGCGTCAACAGTGTGTATGCCACTGCCTGCAACAGTTTCTTCCATTAAAAATTCCGGCTAAACGACTTGATCGCGCAATTCGCGACGCAAGATCTTACCCACATTGGACTTAGGCAAATCATCCAGAAAAATAACTTGTTTTGGGCATTTATAGCCCGTGAGCCGTTCTGCGCAAAAAGACTTTAGATCCGCTTCAGTCAGTGATGCATCAGTAGACTTCACAAACAAGCACACCGATTCACCGGTCCTGGCATCTGGCTTGCCTACAACAGCTGCCTCAACAATGGCAGGATGTTCGTACACAACGTTTTCAATTTCATTCGGATACACATTGAAGCCCGACACCAACACCATGTCCTTCAATCGATCAACAATTTTGAAAAAGCCATCGTGTTGTTCAACAGCCACATCACCGGTTTTAAAAAAGCCCTCTTCGTCTATAGATTCCTCTGTTGCTTCCGGTCGCTGCCAGTAGCCACGCATCACGTTTGGTCCACGAACCCAAAGTTCACCTTCTTCACCTTGAGCCACTTGCAGGCCTTCGGCATTGACTAGCTTGACTTCAATGCCAATAAGCGGCTTTCCAACCGTGCCGAGCTGATTGAATTGCTCGGAATTTACGGTTAGAGACGCGGTTGTTTCGGACAAGCCGTAGCCTTCGTAAATTGGGGTAGCGGTCCTTTCAACCCATTCCTTGGCAACCTCTGGCACCAATGCGGCACCTCCTGAAATGGTGCCCATGCACTCACTCCAGTCGATGGCATCGAATTTAGGGCTCTGCAGCATGCCGACTAGCATGGTGTTAACGGCGGCAAAGCCAGTAAATGTTTCACCCGCCATCACATCCATCATGCCATCCAGATCTCTAGGATTTGGTATCAACACTGACTTACCACCGCGCACCATATTGCCCATCAGATAAAGCGAGAAACCAAATACGTGATAGATAGGCAATGGTGCGATCAACACTTCAGTTCGATCGGGGTGGTAATAAGAACTTTGCTCAGTAAGGTGTTGCGATTGTTGTGTGTACGCAAACACATTGCCATGCGTAAGCATCGCGCCTTTCGCAACACCGGTGGTACCGCCAGTGTATTGCAGCACGGCCACGTCGCTCATGGTTGCTTGCACCATGGGAATTTGCAGATCCTTGCCCTGCTCAACAAGCTCAGGAAACGTCACATGCCGCACACCCGCTGGCAATGAAACATCGGGTGCGGGTTGCGCTTCAAACATGTCGAACACATTGGTGGAGATGACCAGCTCAATACCGGTTTTTGGTAACACGCTCTCAGCGGCCGGCAGAAAATCGGCCAGCATGATCACGGCCCTCGCACCGGAGTCATTGAACTGGTGCTCCAATTCGGGCGCCGTGTATAAGGGGTTGGTATTCACCAACACAAGACCTGAGCGCAATATTGCCCAGGCCGCGATTGGATACTGACTCAGGTTGGGAAGCTGAACCGCTACCCTGTCGCCTTCATTGAGACCACCATCATTGAGTAGCCATCCGGCCAGCGCCCTGCTTTGCTGGTCAAGCTCGGCAAAACTCAAATCCTTGCCCAGCGCACTGAACGCAATGCGGTCGGCGTATTTGGCTACTGTTTCATCGAAGATGGCAATCAGGTTTGCATGCCCCTCTTCGTTCATTTCATTGATGCGCGCATCAGAAAAATCAAACCGACTCATAATGGTTTACCCGTCAGTCATCTGGCTGGCCAGCGCGAATAGATTACCTGAGCGTGCTCCAGAACGGCAATAAGCATGCGTGCGTTTGCCACTTGTTAGTAAAGCAGCAAACTCCTGCCCGTGCGCCTTGGTCATATCCGGCCCGGCGAACGGAATATTCTCTACCCTCATACCTAATTCTTCTGCCGCGGCCGCAATTTCCGCAAACGTTGGCTGATCAGCTGACTCGCCATCAGGTCGATTACATACCAGTAGCTCAACGCCAAGCTCCTTGAGAGCGGGTAAATCAGTGACTGACAACTGCCCCGATACGGACACCTGCTCGTTAAGTTGTTGCATGCTCATAGGTCTTTCCCCAAACCAATAAAGAAGTATTCTGGCTCCATTGCGATGGTGGCCACGATTTGTCTGTGTAAGAAGAAGTTATTTCCCACAGAACAGTGTCGCACCTAGAGTGAAACCCGCAATCGGTTTATTATGCCCTAATACGATAACGACCTATATCTCTGCAATCACTTTCTTCATCACAGTCTTAGCTTATCTTGCCAGCAATCATTAACTACCGGTCTATGCCTTAATGGCCATCAAGCTTACCGAAGGCCCGGTCTCACAACGCATGTATGAAATGGCAATGCCCATGGTCTGGGCATTGCTGGCAATGATGTCGTTCAATGCCGCAGACACATTCTTTGTTGCGCAACTGGGTGATGCACAGCTTGCCGCGATGAGCTTCACCTTTCCCGTAGAGATGTTGTTTACCAGCGTGGCTATTGGCGCGGGCGCCGGTGTATCGTCATCGCTGGCTCGCCTATTAGGTGCTGGGGACGTTACAGCAGCGCGACGTGTGTTCACCGACGCGATGATTCTGGTCAGTATCATATCAATAGTATTTGCGCTGGTCGGCTACCAGCTTATTGAGCCAGTATTTACTCTATTGGGTGCAGAGCAGGATCTGATGCCTTATCTGCGTGAGTATATGGAAACCTGGTATTGGTGCGTACCCGCGTTGATTGTTTCTCAGGTGTTCATGACAACATTAAGGGCCATGGGTCTGGCCAAGCTGCAAGGAAGCATCATGACTGGCTTGTGTGTACTCAACGTCATTCTTGACCCCTTGCTTATCTTCGGACTAGCAGGCCTGCCTAGAATGGAATTACAAGGCGCTGCTTTGGCAACCGTACTGGTCAGAGTATTTGGCTTGTTTTTGGTTTACTACATTTTGTGCGTCAAACACAAAATGATCGCAGCTCTGATAGCACCCTGGCCGCAAGTGAGAAGCTCCTGGGGCGCAGTACTGCACGTTGGCCTTCCCGCCATGGCCACCAACATGATCATTCCCGTGGCCAGCGGAATTGTAGTGCTGTTAGTGTCGCAGTATGGCAACGAGGCGGTCGCCGGTTTAGGCGTTGCCGCTCGCATAGAGCCACTCGCTTTGGTATGTTTCTACGCGTTGTCCAGCATTATGGGGCCTCTGTTTGGCCAAAACTACGGTGCGCGCCTGGAATCAAGGTTGCACGAAGCGCAAACCGCGATGACTCGCTTCTGCTTGGCTTGGGGTTTACTGGTGGCCTGCGCTTTGTTTTTTGCTGGCAGACTGATAGCAAGCGCGTTTAGCGACTCGGCCGAAGTGCAACAAGTTGCGGCTACCTATCTCGCTATAGTACCTCTGAGCTATGGGGCCTACGGTATTGTAATGTCGGTGTGCGCCGCTTTTAACGGCTTGGGCATGCCGTTCCCGGCCTTGATGATTTCCGCTTGCAGAGTATTGCTACTGTATTTGCCCATGGCCTTACTAGCGCGTCATTATTGGGGCATCAACGGTTTGTTTATTGCAACCGCATTGGCAAACCTGATACTGGGTTTTGTCAGCCATCGATGGCTGAAAAAACGAATCAGCAAAGAGTTCGATGGTCTCAGTCCGCCGGCGAGTACCAGATAGGCGAACTCCAGGCGCGCTCCTGTACTGTTTTCGCTACATCCTCATTATCACAATCTGCCGGCCGCTGATCGACTGGAAAGTTCAAACATTGGCGCGCACTGTAACGACAACTTGGGTTCTCTACAGCCCGCATGTAGTAAACCGCTCTCTGGCTGGAATCAAACTCCGGATCTTGCCAAAC
>JBGCDE010000234.1:0-24747 GCA_045105115.1 Pseudomonadales bacterium
CGAATCTGATCTATTTGTTCTGCATACTCACGCCCAACAAATAACACACGAGTTTCAGAATCATTCAACACATACTCAATTTCGGGAAGTGCCAGGCGAAAATTAATCGTTACCAGAACAGCACCCGCTTTAACCGTGCCAAACAGGACGTCGAAGAACACATCATTGTTTCGGTCCAGTACCGCAACGCGTTGTTGCGCATCAACACCTTCCGCAATCAAACCGTGAGCAAGCTGATTGCTGCGGCGCTCCACATCAGCAAAGCTAAGCCGCCGATTGCGAAACACGATAGCCACTTCTTCTGCACGTTCTTGAGCCTGTACGAAGGGCAGCTGGGCGAGCGTTTTGATAGTGCTATTGTGTGTTTCAGTCATATTTTTATTGTTCGCGTTTTTATGCGCTTGCGGGCAACGCTATGAATTATTTATCAAGCAGGGCCGGTTCTCCCCAATCAGCTTCCAATGCCTTACGTAAATGACCCAAGGCACTTTTGCCTAATCGTTTTTCCAGTTCGCCTTCCAGCTCATCAAGCACGTCACGTGCGATCGCCTGGGTAGGCAAACCGCGCTTGCTGAGACGCGCAACTTTTGCCCTACCGTCGTCAGCATCAGCAACCAATTCCACTAGATTCAGTTTGCCCAATTCGCGTAAAGATTGATGCACGGCCTGGCGACTTACCCCAAGACGTTCGGCAATAGCGGATGGGCGCCCTATTCCTTCGCCAATGGTGAGAATAACCATGGACTGTGAATGCGTTACTTTCGGCCCACCACGTGCCTGAATATTGCGCTGCAGGCTTTCGTCCATCCAATAAAAGGCACGCAGAAGCAGCTGGTCCAGATTAGTGTATTGCTGTTTCTTTGCCATGAAAAACTGTCCGTTCGCGGGCGTGCTACTTGCCTGTAACAGGCTTGCGCTTAGCATTTACGAGGCCTGCATTATTGTCAACTATATTTACATATTTTTCCACTGGGTTAAGATAACGCCAAGCTTATACTTGTTACGAAACTAATTGCGAAATCGCTGATAAAGCCAATAATCCAAACCATGATCAGAACCGCATTTTTTGCCATTTACCTTGCGACCACTTCATCTGTTGTTGCTGCCAATGACGCTGCTGTTGAATCAGCACAGTGCGAACATTTTCGCGAGGGACAAAAACAAGTGTTCTGGGGTGACCTGCATGTGCACACTTCGTATTCAATGGACGCTTATGCGTTCGGCAATCGGCACGACCCGCGCGATGCCTATGCATTCGGCCGCGGCCAGCAGCTAACACTGGCTGACGGTATCACCAAGGTGCAACTCGAGCGGCCGCTTGATTTTATGGCCGTAACCGATCACGCCGAAACGTTTGACGTTATGTACCTGTGTACCGACCCGCGCTATCTTGACAATAATTATTGCAAAGTGATGCGCAAAGACAGCGTGCAAGAGTCTTCCTTGTCCGTTTTCCGAAATTACCTGTTGCCCATAATCGCCGGTGAGACGCCAGTTCCATCAAAATTGTGCGCCCCTGATGCCGAGAATGCAGATTCGATAAACTGCCCGGTTGCTTCACAACGACAGTGGCGGCGCACACAAGAACAAGCCAACGCTGCAAACAGTCCCTGTGAGTTCACCACTTTTATCGGCAACGAATGGTCGGCCACGCCGAATGATCAGCACTGGCATAGAAATCTGATTTACGCGAACGACGCCGTCAGTGAGCAGGCCATTGACTATGTGCGCTACCCCACGGTGGACAAACTCTGGCAGGCACTGGATGAACAATGTGTTGCCGAACAAGGCTGCGATGTAATTAGTATTCCGCACAACACCAACTTATCCGAAGGCGGTGGTTTCGATATAGAAAACAGCAGCGACCGCAGTCATAACGCCAGAGCGCGGTATGAACGTTTGATTGAAATTTACCAAAGCAAAGGCGGCAGTGAATGTCTGCCAGAGCACTGGGACGATACAAACGCGGATTGCAACTTTGAAATTCTGTTGCCCCGTTCTGCCAGCGGAAAGCTTGAAGAAAATGCGCTGAAAAAGGAAGAATGGCAGCAACTTCGAGCCAGCTATGCGCGCAGTGTATTGAAACGCGGTGTGTTGGCCGCTGAGCGCTCCGAATCCGGACTTAACCCATTGCAGCTAGGGTTTATCGGCTCAACTGACAATCACACTGCCACCGCCGGCCTGGTTGACGAGGCGAACTGGCCAGGTGACGCATGGGGCTGGGGTAACGATGTGTCTCGCCGATTTCAACGAATGCACTACAACCCTGGCGGCATGGTGGCCGTGTGGTCTGAAGAAAACACCCGAGCCAGCGTTTTCGCCGCGTTAAAACGGCGCGAAGTGTACGCCACCAGCGGGCCGAGAATAGCGCTGAATGTTCAGGCATTTTCAAGCCCTAAAAACAATCCTTGTGATGACCCGGACGCACTGACAGCAGACGCTGTAATGGGTGGTGTACTAACAAACACTGCAATAAATAATCCACAATTCGTAGTGCGCGCCAATATGGATAAGGTGCCACTGAGCAAAGTGGAGATTATAAAAACCTCAGTCGTTAACGGCGAAGCAGTTGAACAAGTAAGTACCGTGATGGAATCCAAAAAAGGCCGCAGCGAGCTGTGTGTCGCTTGGCAAGACTCTGCGTTTAACCCACAAGAACACGCTCTGTGGTACGTACGTGTATTGGAAAAACCAACTCCACGTTGGTCTAAGCTAGATTGCGAAAGAGCCAATAATTGCAAGGACTTTCCCGAAGCCAACAAACTTATCCAGGAACGCGCCTGGGCGTCACCCATCTGGTATACACCCAACAGCGAGACAAGCCAATGAAACTAGTGACCGCCAAAATATCACCGTTTGCCGCGCGCTGCAGAATGTTGATCTATGCCAAAGATCTTGATGTTGAATTTCTGGAGTACCCGGTTGATATCACTTTGGAAGAGTTCCGTAAAATCAACCCGATTGGCAAGATGCCGATCCTCATTAACGAGGACCTTGTCATTCCTGAATCTGATACGATCTGCATGTACCTGGAAGAGAGCTTCCCTGATCCGGCTATGATGCCGAGCGCGCCCAGCGAGCGTGCACAAATGCGTCTGCTGAGTCGTATCGCCGACTTGTATGTGATGGCACCGCTCACGCCGCTGTTTGCTCATTTGTCTCGCAAACGAAGAGACCAGGACGTGGTAGACCAGGGTATTACAGCAATCTGCAAAGGCTTACAGGCGCTGGAAGCAAACCTTGGGCACGGTGACTTTGCCGTGGGTGAACAACTAAGTATTGCTGACTGCAGTCTGGTGCCTATTTTGTATTTTCTAAACGTGTACATGCCTTTTTTCGACATCGAAGAGCCGTTTTCAGATTATTCAAGGTTGCAGAACTACTCGAACAACATCACCCGAAACAACCATGCCGAACGGATAATCAAGGAAATCCAGCAAGGCATTGAGCAAAAGTCAAAACGCTGAAGGCGTATAAAACGAGGCCAATTCATGATTACTGAGCTTTTTGATCTAAGTGGGCGCACGGCCTTGATCACCGGAGGCGGCACCGGTCTTGGCAGGCAATTTGCCAAAATTCTCGCTGAAGCCGGCGCCACGGTTGTGCTCTGTGCACGGCGTGTCGACAAGCTGCAAGCAACGGCTGCAGAAATTCAGCAATCGGGTGGTCAGGCATTGTGCTTCGCAATGGACGTTACCGACGCTGACAGCATCAGCAGCGCTTTCGACCAGATTGGGAAACAAGTACCGGTGAGTATTCTGATCAACAACGCAGGTATGGCTGCAGAGCCTATGCTACTAGACGTGTCGGAAGAAGAATGGGATCAGGTACAGGATACTAATCTTAAAGGCGCCTGGCTTGTGGCCAAGGAAGCGGCCAAGCGCATGATCGATCAAGGTGTTGGCGGCTCCATTGTCAATATCGCTTCTGCATTAGGAATTGCGGTGCAAAAAGGGACGGGGCCATACTCCGCATCTAAGGCCGGGCTTTTGCATCTCACACGAAATATGGCGGTGGAGTGGTCTCGCTATGGAATTCGAGTGAACGCTATTGCGCCTGGCTATTACGCCACTGATATTGCCGACGAGTTTTTAAACTCAGAGCGCGGCCAGGCCATGATTAAGCGCATACCACAGCGGCGTCTGGGCGATGTGGAAGATCTCAGCGGTGCTATTCTATTGCTCTCTTCCGATGCCGGCGCCTATATGACAGGCTCAGTCGTTACAGTAGACGGTGGGCACTCTCTGCCAACCATCTAGCGTGATGCATTAGAAACTCAGGTAAACAGCGCTCGTACGTCAGCCAACGCTTTATCCATTGATTCGGCTTTGTGCTTAGGGCTTATATTCAAGCCTTCGGCGATAACATAGTTGATTGTTTCAATACCGAAAAACCTGAAAATAGTATCTATGTACGGCGTCTGCGTGTCGTTAGGCGTATCCAGGTAATAACCGCCTCTGGCACCCAACACATAAGCCGTTTTGTTGCCGGCCAGCCCCACTGGGCCTTTCTCTGTGTACTTAAACGTTTGTCCCGCCCTGGAAATGTGATCGATATAGGCCTTAAAGCAGGAAGGTATTCCCAAATTGTACATGGGCATACCAACAACAATATTATCTGCCTGTAAAAATTGCGCTGTGAGCTCATCTGATAAGCGCGTTGCCTCCATCTGCGCAGCCGAACGTTTCTGTTCAGGCACTGCAAATGCATAAAAACTCTGCTTGCTTAAATGCGGAATCTCTTGTTCTGAAAAATCCTGTTCAACAATAGCGTGTTGAGGGTGTTGGCCCCGCCACTGATCTACAAATTCGTCAAGTAATCGATTGGAACTGCTGTCTTCACCCAGAATGCTCGACTTTATTACCAGCAGATCACTCATCAGAAACCTTTGCGTTCCAGCCAGTTACTGCACACCTCCACGGCATTTATCAAGTGTTCCTTCTGACCGAAATAATAATGAGTGGCGCCTTCAATGGTGACTTTCTCTTTATCGTCGTGTGGTATCGCGTCATATAGGCCGTTGGTGTCGCCGGGCGTGCAGCCATCGTCAGCACTGTTGCCAACCACCAGCGCCGGCACGGAAATACTAGCTGCGCAACGAACACCGTCGGCATTAGAGTCATCATAGCTCCACTGCGACATCCAACTGCGTAGCGTGCAGAAACGCGCTAAGCCCACCGGACCATTGTTCACAACTTCCGGTTCGCCCAAAAAGCACGAACCTGGTTTGCGATCGTTCGGATCCAGCGTGGGGTCTAGCCATTTGGGATCAGCCATGGTGCCGTGCACAACAAAACCGTATTCATCATTCTCTTTGCCAGCGTCTTTCAGTTCTTGCAACTTCGCTTTTACCCACGCAGTTATTCGACGATTGCGTTCGATTTGTGCTGCGCGATACCGCGTTACGAACTCAGGCGAGTATGGTGGCTGGTTCGGATTGTCCGGGTTGTATATATCCAGCTCAGGGTCTTTGTTAGACGGATCCGACTCATCAAGAATAGATGCGTCTATCCAGTGCGTTAGTGTATGCGAGCGCCCAATATGCGCGGCAAGCAACATAATGCCATCGGCCGGAATAAATTCCTGAATGGTTAAATCGGGTGAATCACCGGCCGGTGTGGATGTTACCGTGGGTTTCTCAGCCTGGCTTTGATAAAACAGCGATAAGGACCCACCGCCACTCCAACCGCCGAGAACCACTTTGTCGAAGCCCTGACGCTCTTTCGCATCACGTACGCAAGCGCCCATGTCCAGGGCGACTTTTTCCATGATTAATGCGCTGTCGTTGTTTGGGTAGCGGCTTTGGCAATAAATAACCGAGTAACCGGCTTTGGCCAAGGCAATCGGCATGGGCAGATACTCTCCGCCGCCCACCGGATGCATAAAGATAATGACTGAATTGGATTTTGCTTTCGCAGGCCGCATTAAATGCGCCTTCAATACCACCGTGCCAATTTGACCGGCGTAGGTATCTTTAAACGCGCTCTTCTCCTCAAACATAATCAGGTAGGGAATGCGTTCGTAGTCAGCCATGTGAATTCCTTTAAGTTGTTGGTTTACAATCAGCGACCGCGTTTATCCAGAGCCTTGGCGCCAAATAAAGTTTCTTTCTGAGCGCGAGTCTTTGCGGTCCATGCTTTCATGATGTCGTCTGCTTTTGCTTCATCATCGGCAAGAATTTGGTCGTAGTCTGGTGTTCTGCACGTAATCTCTACCTGCAAGCCGTTTGGGTCGTACATATAGACCGATTGAACAAAATCGTGGTGAACAGGCCCGAGGCAGGTTTTGCCCATGGCGTTGATGCGTTCTTGCATGGCAATCATTTCCTCATAGCTACCTGCTTCTAGTGCTATGTGAACATCAAACGAGTCTTTAAGCCCCCAGTTATAATCTTCCGCTGTATCAGGGCAATCAAAAAACGCGATAAAGCTTCCGTCTGCGAGCTGAAAGAACAGATGCATATAATCGCAAGGTTCTTCCATGCCAGAGATGTGGTCAAAGACCATGGCCGCAGTTAGTTTCAGGCCCAGCACCTCTTCGTAAAACCAGCGCGTTTGTTCAGCATCGCGACATCGGTACGCAGCGTGGTGTACATTAGTTAGTGTTTTAAGGGGAATTTGAGTGCTCATAAGCGTTCCTCCACAGTCGGCCTAGCTTGGTAACATGGTATGGCAGCCCAGAATATACTGTCAAGGTTGTTGACAATATAGGCTAATCGAAATTTTGCCTGTGCAACCAATCCGCACAAAGAGCCGCTGCTTCCGTCACTTTATCTGGCTGCCCAAAGTAATAATGATTGGCGTCTTCAATCCAATGCATCTCTTTATCATCATGCCCTATCGCTGAATACAGACGATTGGTATGGCTGGGGGTTATGCCGTCATCGGCGGTGTTGCCAATCACCAGTGCCGGTACGCTGATGCGCCCTGCGCAACGAATACCATCACCATTAGCGTCATCATAACTCCACTGCGACAACCAACTGCGCAGCGAGCAATAACGCGCCAAACCAATTGGGCTGTCGTTGACAATTTCTGGTTCGCCCAGGAAACACCAACCAGGCTTACGACCATTCGGGTCAATGGCTGGGTCTAACCAACGTGGGTCTGCCATGGTTTTATGCACCACAAACGACAACTCTCGATTCACCTGCCCGGCCGCACGGTATTCTTCCAGTGTTTGCTTTACCCACCGGGTTATACGTCGGTTACGCTCAATTTGCGCTTGCTGATATCGAGCTAGAAACTCTGCGCTGTATGGTGGTTGATTAGGGTTATCAGGGTTGTAAATATCCAGTTCTGGATCACGCTGTTCCGGGCGGGATTCGTCTAGCACGGATGGGTCTAGCCACTCTGTGAATGTAAGATGCCTGGCCACGTGCGCGGCAATTAACATGATGCCGTCGGCGGCAACAAAATCCTGAATCGTTAGATCAGGTGGCTCTCCGGCGGGCGTGCAACTAATGCTGGGTTGTTCGGCTTCAGACTGATAGAACAGCGATAAGGACCCACCGCCGCTCCAGCCGCCTAGAATCACTTTTTCATAGCCGTGCCTTTCTTTGAGCGACTTGATGCAGGCACCAAGATCAACGGCGACTTTCTCCATAATGAGTGCTGAATCAGTGCCGCGATATCGGCTGTCACACCACACAGTATGAACGCCGGCTTTGGCTAGAGCACCGATCATTGGCAGATAGGCACCGCCGCCTGTTGGATGCATGAATACCGTAACTGTTTTAGACGGTTTATCAACCGGGCGCAGCAAATGAGCCTGCAATGCAACGGTTCCAATTTCACCCGCGTAGGTATCCTTAAAGGCCACTTTTTCTTTGAAGTGAACCAGAATCGGTATTCGCTCGTGCTTGTGCGCCGCCATTTCAAAGAACTCCGGTTTGGGTTTTATGCCATTCTAGCAAAATTTAATATGAATTAAGTAGTCATGTATATTTCATTAATGCTTTAAAGCGAATTCAGATAGCTTATAATCATTTAGCTCTCACTCAAGCGCTCTACCCCTGAGCGCAGCTCACATAAGGCAAGAGAAGACACCGCAATGGCAAGCCAACAAGACTGGCATTTCGACCGCGAAGCGCAACGCCGTATGAAGCGAGACAAGCTGCTGAAAGTGGCGGCTGAGTGCTTCAACAGTAAGGGTTTTAGCGGTACTTCTTTAAAAGACGTAGCCAAGAAGCTGAACATTACAGATGCGGCCTTGTACTACTATGTGAAGAACAAGGAAGAGCTGGTTAATTTATGTTACCTGCGCGCAGTTGATATAGCAGAAGCGGCCTTTGAGCGCGCCAACACTGACGGCGACAACGCTCTGGAAAAATTGCAGCTGTATATTCGATATCAAATAGAAGAAATTTGCGGCGACGACGGACCGGTTGCTATTTTGAGTGAAATTCCAGCGTTAAAACCCAAACACCGCGAAACCATACTGCAGCATTCGATAGACCTTAACAAAAAAATCACAGCGCTGATTGAGGAAGGCGTAAGCAATGGCACAATGGTCTCCAGCAATCCGGTAGCAACCAGCGACGCTATTCTTGGTGCCATCAATTGGATACCCAAGTGGTTTCGACCTGACTCAAGCCTGGATAAGGATGAGATTGCCTCCACCTTCATCGAAACGTTCACTGTGGGATTGCAACCTAGATGAGCGCTTTGCGGATCACAGACTCCACAAAATAAGGACAATTCCACCAATCAATAGCGCAAGGCCAAGCCACTCGCGCGTGGATATTTTTTCCCCAAACAACAGATAGGTAAGCAGCACCGCAAACACTATTTCTATCTGGCCAAGCGTTCTCACCAAAGCGGCATTGGCCAGCGCAAGAGCTGTAAACCAACCTACTGAGCCAGCGGCGCTGGTGGCTCCAACAAACACGCATTTTACAAACTCGGCGCGCATATCCTGGAAGCCATTCGAATTTCGACTCATAACAATCAGCAGGCAAAGCACGCTTTGTATGAAGGTCATGAATGCAAGAGAGAGTGCCGCATTCAACAGATAAGAAAAATTCAGCGACAGACTCGCTTCTCTAATCCAGAGCGCAGTTAACGCAAAGCCCGCTCCGCAAAGCAAGCCAAGGCCCGCACTCTTAACGTCAATCGCGTTCACTTTACTTTGTAAGCTCAGAACGATAACCCCGATGGAGCCCAGAACAACGGCAGTCCACGCTTGCCAGCTCAACAAGGCACCAAGAAAAACAGCTCCGAATACGGCCGCCTGCAATGCTTCTGTTTTCGACAGCACGGTGGCGATCGCGAAATTGCGATGGTCCAATAATTTAACCAGCATCAGCGTGGCAACAATCTGCGCGATGCCTGCCAGCAAAAGATAGACAGCGAATGACCAGGACATTGCGCTGGTGAGTGTTTGAAGCGCTGTGTCGCCGGCCACGAAGAACAGATACAGTAATACAAAAGGCAGTGCAAACAGATATCGAACAGCGGTTACCGTTACCGCTCCCAGGCTCTGCACAATGGCTTTTTGCCCAGCCGTGCGCGCCGTCTGCATTGCGGCGGCGAACAGTGTGAAGCCAACCCAGGCTTCCATCAGTAGCTCATTGCTAGCGCGCCAAGTAAAACAGCACTAGACGACACGGTGTTTCATTTGCTGGCTTGAGCTAATACAAAGGCTGTTGTGCACCGCAATATCTATGCTGCGAGCGAAGGTTTCATTTGTTAGCCAGGCTACATGCGGTGCTACGCTTACATTGTTGAGCGCTAGCAAGGGGTTGTTTGCAACGATTGGCTCTTCAGCGAACACGTCAAGACCTGCGCCACCTAGCGCGCCACTTTCCAGCGCGCTAAAAAGTGCTGTTTCATCCACTAGCGCGCCCCTGGCGGTGTTAATCAGAATCGCGCCTGGTTTCATTCGCGCAATGCGCGATTTGTCGATTAGCGCTGTAGTAGCCTCCGTTAGCGGAATGTGCAGGCTCACAATATCTGACGTCTGCAGTAAATCATCCAGCTGCATGAACGGATAAGCAACATTCTTTGGCGTGCTCGACGTGTAGGCTACCGTAGCACCCAGTGCCTCAAGAATTGGCGCGAGAATTTGCGGCACCGCGCCGAACCCTATCAGCCCGACTCGACGACCACGAATCTCGCCCAAACTTTCTTTTGTGTTGCTGTCCAAAGCCCATGCCCCGCTCCGGCAGGCGTCGTCCAGCAGGTTCTGACGGCGCAACACTGATAACATCAATAACAGCGCCATCTCTGCAACTGCATTGCTGTTGGTGCCGGGCATATTGCATACGGCGATGTCTCGGGCTTGGGCCGCTTCCAAGTCAATGGTGTTAACGCCAACACCAATTTTTTGAATCAGTTTTAGTTTGGGCGCCTTTGCGATAACGTCTGCGGTAATTGGCTGCAGAACATGCCATATCACTTCAGCATCCGTGAGTTCGGAATCAAACGGTTCTTCCTGACCTTCCGGGCAACAGACTACATCCAATTCTTGACGCTTTAAGTCATGCAATTGTCGGCGCAGTTGTTCGCCTGCGTCATAGTGAAACAGTACTTTCATAAGGCTTACATACTCACTTAGCAAATACCAGCGGGCCAGCGTAGCTGGCTTTGTCACCCAGGCTGTGCTCCAGGCGCAAGGCCTCGTTCCATTTCGCCATTCGCTCAGAACGGCTGAACGAACCCACTTTGAGCTGTTTGATACCCCAGCCCATCGCGAGATGCACAATGCTGACGTCTTCTGTTTCTCCGGAACGGGCAGACACAATGCTTGCCCAGCCTGCATCCGTAGCAGCCTCAAACGCCTGCTTTGCTTCAGTCAGTGTGCCGGCTTGATTGGGTTTGCACAGTAGTGCGTTGCAGGCCTTTTTTTCACGCGCCGTGGCAATGTTGGCAAGATTCGTTACCAGCAAATCATCGCCAACAACTTGCATACGATCTCCGTATTTGGAGGTAAATTGCGCGTGCAAATCAAAGTCGCTTTCAACGAAAGGATCTTCAATCATCAACACCGGGTAGCGATCCACCCAGGTGCACATCAGCTCATACCACTGAGTATCTGTTAGTGACCGGTTTTCTTTCTTCAGGTGGTAAGCACCGTCGCGGTAAATTTGAGTGGCTGCAATATCAAGCGAGATGCCAACCTGGCGACTGGTATCGAAACCTGCTTGCTCGATCACCTGAGTCAGCGTTTCCAATGCTTGTTCATTGCTGTCAAAAGCCGGCCAGTATCCGCCTTCGTCCGCGACACCGCAGCGTTTGCCCAGCGAGTCCATGACCTGCCCTGCCACTAAGTAGATTTCCGCTACCCATTCCATGGCTTGTGCAAAACTCGCCGCGCCAAACGGCACAACCATAAAGTCCTGCAAATCCATTTGACCTTCGGCATGGGCCCCTCCACCAAAAATCTGCACTTCGGGCACTGGCAGAGGATTACTCTCATCTCCACCTAGATATCGCCATAATGGTTGCGAGCAGCCATCAGCTGCTGCGTGCGCGATTGCCAATGACGTAGCTATCATTGCATTACCGCCCAGCTTCTGGCGATTGGCAGTTCCGTCAGTGTCGATCAGCAGTTGGTCTAGCAGAACTTGCTCATTGCATTCCTCGCCAAGCAGAACATCGCGAATAAGTGTGTTTACGTTGTTAACCGCACTGTCCACGCCGTAGCCGCTAAATCGCGTACCCCCGTCGCGCAAATCCAGGGCCTCACCCGAGCCGGTAGACGCGCCAGCAGGGGCAATCGCTCTACCACAGCCGCCACCGTGCAAACGAACTTCAACTTCAACCGTAGGCCGGCCGCGGCTGTCCCATACTCGGCGACCCAGCACCTCTGTTATTGCGAGTTCACTCATTACTCAGTTCCTTTTCCCATAGTGCTCGTACCTCATTCAATCGGTTCGCGGGTTCCCGCAAAAGCTGCGTCGCAACACACCTCACTCTGTTTTGATGCACATCACTGGTGATGTACTCAACCGGTGACTTACCGTCCACACGTGCCAGCAGCAAAGCCGGCAGCAGATGCGCAATCCGTTTCTCACATTCGCCAGGGTCTTCCCAGTTTACACCCGCAAGATAGCTCTCAGACAGTCGATCAAAGCACTGCAACAAATCCTGGCTGACAGCTGCACACGGTATGCACTTAAGTAGTAAATGATTAAGGCAGAATGCCAGGTCAAATGCCGGGTCGCCGTACCATGCGCATTCGGCATCAAGAATCACTGGCCCTTGCGGCCCAAGCAGAATATTTTTCGGGCTAACATCACCGTGAACCAAGGCGATCTTTTTACTCATCAATTGCGTGGCAAGTGTATTCAGGGCACTTGCAACATCAGGGTTTTGCTCGGCTGCTGCCAGTAAGTACGGCTCTACGCGCAGCGCGTGAAACAAATCATCCGTGGAAAAGCGTTTACGCAGGCTTTCATCGAATGCAGTGGCCGAGTGAATTCTCGCAAGAGTTGCACCAAGCTGCTTTCCAGCCTCTGCATCAATCGTGCTTGCAAGTAATTGAGTTTTCCACAGCGGGTAGTGTTCATCAGGAAGATATTCCATAACAAACACACCAGCCTCAATGTCGTGAGCAATGACTTTCGGTATTGAGTGTGGAGCAATCTCTTCAACCACTTGAAACC
Source organism: Pseudomonadales bacterium (assembly GCA_045105115.1). GTDB lineage: Bacteria > Pseudomonadota > Gammaproteobacteria > Pseudomonadales > JAUIET01 > JAUIET01. The sequence goes on from JBGCDE010000234.1 coordinate 12,608, forward strand.
AGGCCACTTCGTAAGCATTGCGCTCAACCGGTACATGCCACTCTTTTTCGACTTTTAGCTGCGCCAGGGCTCTCTTCACGCACACCTCGCGTTCAGACAAGCACACGCGCCAAATATCCGAAGACACACCACCACTAAGCGCTACGGCACTGAGCTCAGATTGCGCGTCGATGAGACCTAGCTTTGTTAGCGAATGTCGAATGTCGCGCGGCAAACTTTCTGTGGGTGAATTCACGGCTTAACCTAGCGCCAATCATCAAGTACAAAAACGTCTTCACGATTGTAGCCGCAGTTGCCAGGCCGATGCATAGCAATACCGGTTTGTTGCGCCTTAAACCCAAGCCGCAGCATGTGCTTGTATGCGAGGCTGCGGCCAACACTAACACCCGCAACCACATGTTCGAAAGAGTTCTCGAGTGCGTAATGTTCGCAGGCCTGCAACAAGGAAGAAAGCCGCTGCTCGGCGTCAGATCCCGTGCATACTGCGGCAAACTTTAGGTAACAACGCCCTGCTCCCGCTTCTGTTCCTGCGCCGCAATGCAGCACTGCAAATCCAGCAAGTTCTTTGCCGTCACGAATGATAAGCGTGTCACCCAGATTTTGCTCTAGAACAGCTATGATTTCCTTTCGCAGATCCAATCCGTCGAACAGTGAGCCAGTTAACACCGCGCACTCTTCCAGCGCAGCAAGCCTGCTTTGACTGTTTAATACGGAATACAACTCAGCATTGAAGCTGGCACTGGCTTGCGCTTTCTTGGCCAGAATTACCGTGAGATATTGTGGCCAAAAACCAAATTTTTGATACAAGCCGATGTGCTTGGTGCTGTTTGCAAAGGTGTACAAACCGGCGTGCTGCGTGCCCCACCGTTCAAAGCACTCCATGACGGGCTTCAGCAATTGTTTCGCAACACCACTGTTCCAATACTCCGGGTGCACCATCAGCGGACCAAAAAAACCAACCGAGCCCCAGCAGTTCGCAAATGCGGCACCAACCAGTCGGTCGCCATCAGTAGCCGCAAATGCCGCGCTTGGATCAGCGCGATATCGACCAAATACAAAATCAGTTTCACCGAGAAAAGCAGCCGGCTCAGGCACTCCCAGATGAGTGCCAAACGCCATACTCATTATGTGATGCGCGTCGGCAAGCTGCGCTTCCTGCAGTGCTCCGATTTGAATCTGACTACTAGCGTCTTTGCTGTTCATTAGTCAGGCCGCAGGCTTAGTCATCCATGCCGTTCGCGTAACTGTTCTGCAGCAGTGCACATGTTGCTGAGTTTGCCGAAGGCATTTTCTCTGGCGATGTACTTAAGACCACAATCAGGTGCCAGAATGACGCGCTCTTTGTCTATGTGCGGCAAGGCTCGCTCAACTCTGGCAACAATTTCATCTACGCTATCCACTTCCTGGGTACCTAGATTAATGACCCCCAGCATAATTTTATGCCGTGGCAATAACTCCAATACAGAGCAATCCAGCTTGGGTTGTGCGGTTTCAATGGAAATTCGACCGCACGGTACAGTCGCCATTTCTTGCATGAAATGATACTGGTTCGGTTTGTCCTTCACTTTCTGGCCGTAACCAAAGCAAATATGCACAGCGGTTTCGCCTGTAACGCCTTCTAACGCTTTTTGCAGCGCAGCCACACCGTACTCACGAGCCGCATCCGATCGCGCTTCCATATACGGCTCATCAATAATAACGATATCAATTCCGCTGGCGTGCAAGTCCTTAATTTCCGCATTTACGGCGTCGGCATACGCCAGCGCCAGCTCTGCGTCACTGGCAAAATAGTCGTTTTGAGCCTGCTGCGACATGGTAAATGGACCAGGTACAGAAATCATTGTTGTGCGCTTTGTGTTGGCCATCAGAAATTCAGCGTCCCTTACCTCTACCGCGTATTTGCGACGGATAGGCCCAACCACACGCGGCACTTCATGCATTTTCCCGGTTCGGTCCATGGCCTTGCCAGCATTATCAATATCAACGCCTTCCAATGCGGTTGCGAAACGATTCGAATAGCTTTCTCGTCGAATCTCTCCGTCAGTTATAACATCAAGACCGGCTTCTTCCATGTCTTTGATCGCGAGACGCGTTGCATCGTTTTGGGCTGCTTCCAGTAGCTCGGCGGGAATACGCCATATATCCTCAGCCCGCACTCTGGGCGGTAAACTTTTAGCCAAGCGCTCCTTATACACAAGCCAATCCGGTTGCGAGTAGCTACCCACTATTGAACAGGGAAACAGTTTGTCAGTCATTGCCGCTCTCCTCATTGAATTACTGGCCGAGCCAGGTTTTTGCTTCCAATAATTTGTTTTGAGCGGCAGACCGCAACAAACCCGTGTCCAGCGCTGTGAGAAAAAAGCTGAAGCCCTGCGTCAAACAGAATCGAAACATCTCTTCGTTCGCAGGAAAACCACCAACAGCTAGTTTGTTAGATTGAGCGGCTTGCGCAATACGCTGGTAGGCCGACTGCATCTCGACGTGCATCATTTGGCCAAACAAGCCCAAACTCAACGACAAATCTCCGGAACCTACAAATAAGCCGTCCAGGCCAGGAACGGCCGCTATCTCTTCAACATTGCTTAGCCCAACGGAATCTTCAATCATCACCACTACCACAGTGTCATGGTTTGCACGCTGAATATAATCCGCCGTTTTCGATCCATAGCCCTGCGCTCTGGCGCCAGCCATACCGCGCTCACCAAGTGGAGGATACTTGGCCGCCGCCACAATACGGCGTGCCTGCTCTGCGGTTTTGACCAACGGGATAATTACGCCGTCTGCGCCAATATCCAATACCTGGCGAATATCGGCTTCATTGTCGGTGTTTAGACGCACCAAGGCGGCAGGTGCGCCATTATCTGTGCGGTTGGGAAGTGCTCTCAATAAGCTTTGTACGTCATCCATTGACAGCGGCAGAGTTTCCGCATCAATAAACAGCCAGTCAAAATCGCAGTCTGCAAGAATTTCAATGGCCACCACCGACGTGCTGGCAGAAACGGCGAGCAACTGTTCTCCTGCACGCAAACGTTCAGCAAAACCGGGCCGTGTGTTCATGAACTACTTCTTCCTGAACACTTGCTCAGGTAACTTCACTGAATAAGGAACCATTGCCCAACCCTTGCCGCTGCCGAACTGGGCATCCAATCTCATAATCCAGCGATACGCAATACGGGCAAACACAGCGGTGAATACAACTACCAGCAAAGCTGGCTTCCAGTTAAGCAGCCAGGTTTCGCCTTGGAAGAAATACTCGATTGCCGCCAAACCAAAGTAGAGAAGTGAATTCAGCAGAATCGAACCAAAGATTGCAATACGAAGATATTTCTGCGGTGAGCCGCTGAATGCAAGTTTGTTGTCTGGGTTGCTCGACATTGTGTCAGTTCCTTTTGTGCTGCTGACTAAAGCAGGCACTAACTAAATGGGTTTTGTAACAGCCAGAAATACCATCAACACGCCATAGACCATCACAGCAGGCGTGGTTATCAAGAAAAACCACCAGTGCTTATGGATATAGCGCTCGTATTTCTCCATGTCGCCGGTATCGCGAATTTTTCGTTTGTTGCCGGCAAAATGCGACATGTAATAGTCAGCGATCTCAACCGGTATGAATAGCAAAACCATAATCAGAATCTTGAGATTCAACCACGAGGCACTGGTATCCCAGCCACCTGCAATGTAGAGCAAAGGACCGGTGATCAGCACCATTGGAAAAGCGATGTGTTCGTAGGTAGCACCTTCATCAAAGCGCTCCATTACCCAGTTGCGCATCACAATAATGCCTTCATCGTCCGGGTTGCGACGCCAGGCTTTAAACACCGGTAGCAGGTAATAGGCATAGGCCACCGAGGTACTGAACACCCACATCATCACGAACAGAAGGTGTACAAACTTGATCTGCATGTAATACGGCGCCAGTATTGGCTGGAGAAATTCGACCATCACACTAATTCCAAACTGAGATGATCATTATCTCGACTCCTTCAATTTTGTCAATATGATTGACTTTTATCCTGACGCTTTTAAACTCGTATGCAGTCGGCAATAGCGTCGCATTCAAACAATAATTCGCTAATCAACGCTGGTAAGAATCGGGGCACTACTATGCTATCGCTTACTCAGTTTGTGCGCAGGGCCGCACAAATCAACCCGAATGGAACGGCAACAATTTGTGGCGAACGCCGCCGCACCTGGCTGGAATTCGAAGACCGTGTGCAACGCACAGCTGGAATGCTGCGCGACCTTGGCCTGCAAGAAAACCAGCATGTGGCGATTTTGTCGACCAACTCCGATCTATATCTTGAATATCTGTTCGCCATACCATGGGCAGGCGGGGTTAGTGTGCCGATCAATACTCGGTGGGCAACTCCAGAGATTATCGAATGCCTGAAGGACTCGGGCGCACGCTATCTGATAGCAGCCGACCCGTTTGCCGACCTTGTTGAAACCCTGCACGAACAATGTGACTCACTAAGGAAAACGATCTATATCGGTGATGGAGCGTGCAACGCACACTGCCTGTCGCACAACGAACATTTAGCAAGCTCTAAGAAAATTGCTGATGTCGGCCGCCATGGCAGTGACCTGGCGGCCTTGTTCTATACAGGAGGTACAACCGGTCGGGCGAAAGGCGTGATGATCACGCATGAAGGAATGTTCTTGAATATTCTGCAATGGATCAATGCGGTCGGTGTTACCAGCGATGACCGATTTCTGATTACCCCACCGATGTTTCACGCAGCAGGCGGGGAAAACAGCATGGCCGTGGTGGCACTGGCCGCCACGGCTTACTTTATGCCGCAATTTGATATTCCGGTATTACTCAAAGCTGTACAAGAAGAAGGTCTCACCAAGCTGCCACTGGTAGCCACCATGCTAGACATGGTGGTTAACCATCCACAAGTAAAGGATTTCGATTTAAGCAGCGTGAGCAAAATTACTTACGGCGCGTCGCCCATTCCTGAACGCACCTTGTTAACCGCGATGAAGGTTTTGCCAAATGCCCGCTTTTGTCAGATTTTCGGGCAGACTGAAAGTGGCCCAGCGGTAACCGCCTTGCCACCCAAGTATCACGTTACCGAAGGTGCATACGCTGGCAAACTAAAGTCTGTTGGCTTCCCAATGATTGGCGTGGACCTAAGTATTCAAGACGAATCCGGTGTTGAACTGCCCAGAAATGAGATAGGCGAAATTTGCGTGCGCAACCCAAGCGTGTCACCGGGGTATTGGAATCTGCCGGAACTTACCGCCGAGTCGCGTCGTGGCGACTGGTTGCGCACCGGCGATGCTGGCTACCTGGATGATGATGGTCTGCTATACATCGCAGACCGAATTAAAGACATGATTATTTCCGGCGGGGAAAACGTGTATCCGGCCGAAGTAGAAGCCGCACTGCTACGTCATGATTCAGTAGCTGAATGCGTTGTTATCGGTATACCCAGCGAAAAATGGGGCGAGCAAGTGCATGCGCTTGTACGCCTTACTGAAGGGAGCCCACCCAGTGAAGAGGCATTAATAGCGCATTGTCGCGAACAAATCGCGGGCTACAAGTGTATTCGCAGCGTCGAGTTTCGAGATGAGCCATTCCCGCTCAGTGCTGCGAACAAAATTCTTAAGAGAGAATTGCGCGCACCTTACTGGCGCGAACATCAACGCAGAATTTGACCATGTTCAAGATCCGCAACAAGTTGCTTCAGCTGCCGCAAATCACATGGTTTGTTACAAAGCTCATGGCGGCACCTGTTGCCGAGAAAGTGTTTTCACTATCGCGACGGGAAGAAGCGGTTCGCGATTATGTGCTTGAACACGCGACCGTTGATGATTCTGCAGCCGTGTTAGCGGCAATGGATGAATTCGCCAGCAACAAACGATGGTTGATGAATATTGGCCCGAAGAAAGGCGAAATTTTGGTAGGCGCTATTTCCTCGCTAAAGAAAACCCACGACATACGAATGCTTGAGATAGGCGCGTACTGCGGATATTCCGCTGTGCTGGCCGGTGAGCAGCTCAAGAAGCGTGGCGGCACGCTTGTGTCTATTGAAAAAAGCCGTCGCTGCAGCGATGTGGCTCGCCAGATAATTGCCCACGCGGGTCTTTCGCAAACGGTCACTGTGCACAAAGGCATTCTGGAACAATTTGTTGATCAGCTTGAACAGCCTTTTGACATTGTTTTACTGGATCACTGGAAAGATTTGTATCTGCCTGACCTACAGTTGTTAGAACAGGCCGGCTTACTACAAGTAGGCAGTGTAGTGGTTGCCGATAACATCGAATTTTTTGATGTGGCAGATTATTTAGATTACGTGCGCGACGGTGGGTTTTTCGAGTCAACGTTTCATGAATCCAGCGTGGAATACAATGACAATATCAAAGACGGCGTGGAAGTATCCGTTCTGACAAGAGCACAGCCCGCATGAGCGCATCAACTTACACGGTAAAAGATGCCACCATTTTGTTCTGCGAGTGGAATAATACTAAAGAACTCATCATCGATAAGCATGAACGCTATACCGGCGCTCGACTCAATAATGAAGCTCGAAGCTTTGCACAATGTCTTCGCAGTTTTGGAATAGGCAAAGGAGATACCGTTGCCTTAATGGGTGTGGCTTCTTGCCGTTTCTTCGCAGCGTATTTCGCGGTTCAAAAGCTGGGCGCTGTCAGCTGCAATATTCATGTTAAGGAATCTGCCGAATTTGTCACGGAAACTCTCGCTGAGATTAACGCTAAAACGCTTATCTGCAGCGGGCAGTTAGTGGACATTGCACACCAGGCGATCACCCAGTTAAACAGCGACGTTAAACTTATCAGCCTTGATGATGTAAGCGCTCATGGTCAAGATTACAACTACTCCGCGATCGTTCTTCAATACCCTTCTGATGAACCTGATGTAGCCGTTCACGCTGATGATACCGCGGTCATCATTCTCTCTTCCGGGTCTACTGGCGTGCCGAAAGGGATCGTTCACAGCAATGGAAACTTCGTTCGCTGGTTGCGTGTTGCGCCTACTTTGTTTGGTGCCGTACACCGCAATACACGATTTCTGGTTAATGTGGGTACGTCGTTTGCCGCATGGCCATTTTCCGCCATTCCTATTCTGTACGCCGGTGGCAGCATAGTATTGATGGAAGGTTTTACGCCGGAAACGTTTTGTCAGGCAGTAGAAAAGGAAAGGATCACTATGGCCGGCCCAGTACCTACTATGATTCGAATGCTGGAGCCATCAATTACGACCCAATATGACCTGAGCTCGTTTGAGATGGTGCTCTGTGCCGGTGAGCCGCCCTCTTCCACAGACATTGATCGTGTTTTGTCATGGGCCAACACCGATATCCGCTGCCTGTATCTCGCTTCCGAGTCAGCACCCGGGGCGTCGACTTACTGGGAGCTGCGTGACCAGTCCGTGCATAACAAGCCTGTGTGCGCCGGGCGGCCAATACCCGGTGCCGATGCGCGAATCATCAACCCCGACGGCGGTATCGATGATGTGCTGGACAGGGGTGAAACGGGGGAAATTGCCCTTAAAGGACCCACTATCGCCAGCGCTTACTTGAATAACAAAGCGCTGAGCGAACAGCGCTTTAGAGATGGCTGGTGGCGATCAGGTGACCTTGGCCATCTCGATAAGGATGGCTATCTGTTTGTTGAAGGTCGCGTCGACAACATCATTAATACCGGTGGCATTAAGGTACATGGCGAGGAAGTGGAAACCTGCCTGGTCAAACACCCTGCTGTTGCACAAGTAGCGGTTATAGGCGCGCCTGATGCCAAATGGGGAATGCGAATTGAAGCTCATATTGCTAGCGCGGGTGCCGTGACTGAAGATGAACTGAATGACTTCGCCGAGCAACAAGGTCTTGCAGCATTCAAGCGACCCAAGCGGTATGTTTTCCACGCACAACTGCCTATTGGTGTTACCGGCAAGTTGGATAGAGTGAGCTTACGAGAACAAAATGAACACTGATGATCAGTTCAATATTCAGGGGCCTCTGCTTCCAGATATGGTGCGTCTGCACGGTAAGTGGTATCCCGACAAAGCAGCGCTGATTGATGAGCAGAAAACGCTTAGCTGGAGCGATATAGACCGCCATTCAAACCAGGTGGCCAACGGTTTGCTTAAGCTGGGTATTCGCACAGGCGACAGTGTTGCCGTATTGATGGGCAACTGCGTCGAGTTTGCTGAAATCATGTTCGGCATCATGAAAGCTGGTGCTGTAGTAGTGCCTCTGAATGTAGCGGTTAATGAAGAAAGCCTTGAATCTATGCTGAACGACTCGGCTAGCAAGGCAATCTTCTTTACCACCGAGCACCATCAACGGATGGCCGATCGACTGGGCGCGATACCCTCACTATTGGCAGATACATGCTTTGTGCACTGTGAGGCAACGACCCATAAAGAGTCTGACTACGCGCGATGGCGGAACAGCCAGATTGCAGAAGACTGCGGTGTGGAAATTGATGACGCTGATCCGTGCAATATCATTTACAGCTCTGGCACAACCGGTTTGCCGAAGGGCATAAAACACCAGCATCGCCGCCGCATTCAATCAATGTATGAACTGGCACTGGCCCACCGTTATCATTTCGGGGCTATTGCGGTATGCCCTATTGGTTTGTACTCCAACATTGCCTGGGCCTCTTTGTTTTGTTCGCTGATTGTGGGCGGCACTTGTGTTATTCAGAGTAAATTTGATCCAAAAGAGTGGATAGATACTGTAGAAAAGTACCGCGTCAGCCATACCATGATGGTGCCTTTGCAGTTTCAGAAGGTGTTGGAATCACCAAATTTCAGCAGTGACGCTGTGAGCTCATTGGAAGCCGTTATTTCAGGCGGCTCGCCGTTATTTGAAGGTTTGAAAAAACGGGTTAACGAACAATTAAACTGTGCCGTCATCGAGTTATACGGCTTAACCGAAGGCTTTATGACCACACTGCAGCCTGAAGAAGCAGAAGGTAAGCTCACTTCAGTGGGCAAGCCGGTACGCGGCAACGACTACATCATAGTCGACGACAATGACACAGTGCTGCCCTGGGGCAATAGTGGCGAGATTTGCGTGCGCAGCGTGCACTGGATGCTTGAGTATCACAAGCGACCGGACGCGACCAGAGACGTTACTTTTCTGGATGATCAGGGCAAGAAGTGGCTACGAACCGGGGATATTGGCCGGGTAGACCACGACGGTTTTCTTTATATCGTTGACCGTAAGAAAGACATGATTCTTTCTGGTGGCCAGAATATTTATCCCGCAGACATTGAAGCCATCGCGGTTGAACATCCTGCGGTATCCGAAGTGGCTGTTATTGGTGTGCCTCATGAGAAATGGGGCGAAACACCACTGGCGCTGGTGGTGTTGCAAGACGGCGGTGAGTCGAATGCCGCCGAGAATATTCTGAGCTGGATTAACGAGCGAGTCGGAAAGCGACAACGTTTGAGTAGTGTGGTGATACGTACAGACCTGCCCCGCAACCCTAACGGCAAGATTTTAAAGCGCGAACTGCGCAAGGAATACTGGAATACACAATGACAGACGTCGAAATCACACGCGCACAACACATTGTTCGAATCTGCTTTAATCGACCAGAGAAAAAGAACGCCTTGCTAGCGGCGATGTTTAACAAGGTAGCAGAGGCAATCGAAAAAGCGGAAGCCGACCTGGATGTGCATGCGATCCTATGTCAAGGAGCCGGTGGCAATTTCACATCAGGCAATGATCTCGCTGAGTTTCCAGCTGAACCGCCGAAGGAAGGCAAACCTACTCCACCCAGTCGATTAATTCACGCTATTGCCAATTCTACGGTTCCCATGGTCGCCGCTGTTAATGGCGTTGCCGCCGGTATGGGTGCCACCATGCTGCTGCATTTTGACAGCGTAGTGGTCGCTGAAGATGCGAAAATTCTGCTGCCGTTTGCAAACCTGGCATTGGTACCGGAAGGCGGCTCGTCTATGCTGCTGCCCAAGTTAATGGGCTATACGCGCGCCGCTGAATTATTGATGCGCGGCAAGCCGATATCAGGCCAACAAGCGGCCGAGTTTGGCATTGCCAGCCAGGTAACGAGCTCTGCACAAGTTGATGAAACAGCGCTCGCAATCGCCACTGAGTTTGCGCAGAAACCTCCGCAAGCTATGCGCAAATCCAAGCGCTTATTGAAGAGTGGCAAAGAGTCGCTTATTGCGCAGATGGCGCAGGAAGAAAAACTACTGTTTGAGTGCTTCGCGTCACAAGAGCATATGGATGTACTGACATCCATGAGTAAACGCTAATAGCCGGAACCTGAAGATCAAAGTTTCCTTTTCAATAGCGGCAACTACATAAAGGCATTAACAGCCTCAGCCGCTCGTAACACCTCATCCGGATCAATACTGGTCGGTATCAACTGCAGTTCGTCACAGCCTGCTGCCTCAAACTCGCGTATTCGCTCCGCCAAGTCAGCTGCGCTGCCACGAAAGCCACAGTGTTCACTCATCGCATTACGTGTGTCTGCATCCAACCAGTTAAAATACCGATTCAGATGAACCCGTATTTGTTCATCCGCCGTATCACCCAATGCAAACCAGAATGAGCTGGTAACATAAGGTTTGTCGTCCCGGCCTGCCGCTTGCCAACTGCTTTGCGCAAGCTGATTGGCCGCGGCGGCTTCGTCAGCGCGGGCACTCATACTCATGCCCGCTATGCCCGAGGCAAACCCTGCCGCACTTGCTACTCCTTTTGGTCCGAACACCCCCGCTAGAATAGGAGGGCCACCGTCTTGCACTGGAAAAGGCTCTACGGGGCGCAACAAGCCCTCCCGCACAATTTCACCGGCCCAAACTTCACGCATGCACTCGACTGCGCGCTCCATCTCAACAATGCGTTTACGCTGTATGTCTGTACCACTGGCAATATAGTCTTCTTCACGCCCGCCTGTACCTACGCCCACGGTCAGCCGCCCTTCACTGAATACATCGATAGTGGCGAGTTGTTTGGCCAGAACCACCGGGTCATGAATCGGTGCAATCAACACGGTCGTGTGCAATCGCACGCGTTCAGTTAACACCGCCGCAGCTGATAGCGTGGCAATAACTTCAGGGCTGGGGAAGCAAAGCCGTTCGCCTAGTGCAAGGCTGTCGAAAGGGCCTTGTTCAACGTTGTTGCACCAGGCTTTAAGAACGTCTCTGCTCCAGCCGGGTTCGGTGACTGGCAGTGTCATCCCAATTTTCATCGTTGTTGCCTCTTAATAGAATGAGAATTCTACCTTGGCACTGATTTGAATGCGTAATTGATTTCGCCTTAGCAGCCAACCTACATTTACTGGGAATTCGCTTATACTACCCACCCCTAGGTAGGTCGCAGAGTAGACTTTCAAATGACAGAATGGGTCATACAAACCAAGCTGCATCCACCAGTACGGTTTCGCAACCTCGTGCCAAGGCAGCGTCTAATGACGCTAATGAACCAGGCGTTTGAGGCCCGTTTAACACTTGCCCACGCGCCAGCTGGCTTTGGCAAAAGCACTTGCCTCGCCCAGTGGAAAGACTCTCTTCACGTCCAAAACATTCCAGTTGCCTGGCTGTCGCTGGATGAGCACGATGCTGACCTGTTTCAGTTTCTCACGTACCTCGGCGAAAGCTGCCGCCACGCTGGTATTGGCGACACTATCAGCATTCCCAGAGTGCCGCAGGAATATCGGCAGCTCTCTACAGCCGAGCTATGCGCTGCACTCGTAACATCCATCAGCAAACATAAAGGCCCCTGTGTTCTTATGCTGGATGACTTCCATCGAGTGCAGGAAAAAGAAGTTGTAGAGTTTATGCATCAGCTGGTGCTGGCCAAGCCATCGAACTTAAGTATTGTGTATGCACGCGCGAACTTCCGAAAAAGATGGCCCTGGCTGACTTACGCATTCACGACGAATTGATGGAAATAACCCAGGACGAACTGCGGTTCACTACCGAAGAAATTCAAGAGTACCTGGAGTACTGGAGTACCGAAAAAGACGCGACTGACTGGCCTATCAAACTCTTCAAGCGAACAGAGGGCTGGCCTGTTGCCCTACAAACCGTTCGGCGCTGGTTAAGCGACGGTATGTCGATAGACGAAACACTACAGCAACTGTCAGGCAGAAACTCTGATTTGATTGACTACTTCCTGGAACAAGTATTTGAA
>JBGCDE010000235.1:0-17741 GCA_045105115.1 Pseudomonadales bacterium
CGTTGGAAATGATTGCTGATAGACAGGCTTTACAAGACGTAATGCTGAATTATGCTGCTGCTGTGGATGAACGTGATATTGAGCGCTACAGAGCCTGTTTTGCCGAGGATGTTGAGGTGGTTGGCTTCGGTGAATCCGTGGTTAAAGGGCGGGATGTCTGGACCGAACACGTGTGGGGTGAGTTGGAAAAATACCCGTTCACGCAACATTTGCTGGCGCCTATGTTTGCTGAAGTTGAAGGTGATATCGCGCAGACTCGTTCTGACGTGCAAGCAATGCATGGTCTGCCAAAAACAGAGCAGGGCGGCCCGGAGCGTTTCCTATTGTGGGCAACGTACTGCACTACAATGCACAAAATAAACGGTGAGTGGAAGATTCAACGACATGAATTGCAAATACGCGGCACAGCAATGCAATGATTAGGGCTTCTCTGTTACTTCTTGTCGCGAATCTAATGTCCGTTGGTATGGTGCAAGCCGTGGATAACACTAAGATAGTGATTGCGCATAGAGGTGCGAGCGGTTATCTGCCTGAACACACACTGGCCGCTAAAGCGGCGGCGCATGTAATGGGTGCCGATTACATAGAACAAGACGTGGTAATGACCAAAGACGACCATCTTGTTGTGCTGCATGATCCCTATCTGGATAGGGTGACTAATGTAATAGAGAAATTTCCGAAGCGTGCTCGCACTATTAATGGCACGCAACGATGGTTGGCTATTGACTTCACTCTTGCCGAAATCAAAACGCTTTCTGCGTCGCAGGGTTTTCATTACAAGAGCGACGATAATAAAACACCGATCACAGATTATCCGAACCGCTTTCCTGTTTTTAAATCGCGGTTTAGTGTACCGACGCTGCAAGAAGAAATTGAACTGATTCAGGGCATGAACCACTCCATGGGTAAAAACGTGGGGGTCTACGTTGAGATAAAAGCACCCTGGCTGCATTTGATGGAGGGCAAGGACATCAGCAAGGCTGTTCTGACCACGCTAAAAGAATACGGCTATAGCCGCAAAAGTGACAAAGCCTATGTACAGTGCTTTGACGCAGAGGAAGTTCTGCGAATTCATGATGAGCTTTATCCAGAGCTAGGCACAGACCTGAAGCTGGTGCAGTTAATTGCCCCTGTGAATTGGGGGGAAACGCTGCGTTTGAGAGAAGGGAAACTCCAGCCATACGACAGCGAATGGTTGTTCAAGCCGGGTGCTATGAAGACCTTGGCACGCTATGCAGACGGTATAGGGCCTTGGAAGTCCTTACTTGTTTCTGAAAAATCGACAGTAGAAAAAATGGAATTTGGCAGTATGGTAAAAGACGCACAAGCCGCGGGTTTGCTGGTCCATCCTTTCACGTTTCGTCTGGACCCTGGGCGAGTGCCAGATTACGCCCGCGATTTTGAGCATTTGCTGGAAATATTCCTGTACGGTCTGGGTGTTGATGGTGTGTTTACAGATTTTCCGGACCGGGCTGTCGACTTTTTGAGCACCCGCCAGCACTGAATACGCAGTTCAGCAGGCATTTTTTGCCGTATGAAACATACATACATGTGTGTATGATATTCAGCATGGCGAACAACAGCACTAAAACGGGCACCAGTAAAAGCACCAACCTGAATGACAGCAGGAGCGATGCAACGCGCCGCCGGCTAATAGCCAGTGCCATCAGCTCATTGGTGGAAGTAGGGTTTACGCGCACAACAGGTGTGGAGATATGTCGCAGAGCGAACCTAACCCGCGGCGCTCTGAATCATCATTATCCCGACTTCGCAGATCTTCTCACCGATACCTTGCAAGAAATATACGCCAAGCTTCTTAGCGTAAAGTTCGACGGCAAGGTGGGTGTACTAGAGCAAATTACATTGGAAACTTACTCGCGAGTTACTCAGCCAGAGTGTAAAGCTGTGATTGAGCTTTGGTTGGCATCAAAAAACGATGCGGCATTTGGCCAACGCTTGTCTTTGGCGATTAATGAAAGCGCCTCGCTTTTCTCGCCTGAAATGGTGCTTGCTGAGCATATTGATTATCCGCGTGCTGAAGAGTTTGAGTCGATTTATCGCACCATCACAGAAGCCTTGATTGGCATAGGACTGGGGCGCGCGGTTGGCGATGGCGAACCTATGGCGCATGAAAAAGGCGTCGTTGATGTATTACTTAATTTGGCGCGCCAATACGATAGTAAACACACAAAGCCTACGCTTAGCGCTAATCAATAGTTAAGCGGTTCGGAAGCACTCTATGCCAACCTCAACAAAAGATAAGACAATTTACTCAGTCTGCACAATCTGCGACATAGGCTGTCAGCTTCGCGCGGAAACTGAAGATGGCCAGCTGAAACGAATGATCGCGCATGACAATCCGGCTTTGGCAAGAAACGTTTGCTACAAAGGTACAGCGGCACCGCATGTGCATAACCACGAAGATCGTCTGAGCAAACCACTCAAGCGCGTTGGAGAGCGTGGTGAAGATAAGTGGGAAGAAATTTCTTATGAGCAGGCCATGGACGAGATTGCTGAGCGACTTAAGAAAGTTGTTGACGAATATGGACCAGAATCATTAGCGGTATCAACTTCTGGCTGGAATACGCAAACCACCCATTCAATGGACCGGCGGTTTATGAATGCTCTGGGAACGCCTAACTACATCAGTGGCGTTTCCTTGTGCGCAGGCAATACCGCGGCTGTTAACAAAATGACCTACGGATGGTTTCCTTTTGCTGACATTTCAAATTCCAAATGCATCGTATTGTTCGGCCACAACCCCAGAAAACACAGTTGGACGCCTATTTTCAATATGATCAATATGGCGCGGGCCAAAGGCGCCAAGGTCATTGTTCTTGACCCTAGAGTATCTGATCAAGCTGAAGTAGCTGATATGCATTTACGTCTTCGCTCGGGTACCGATGCAGCAATGTGTCTTGGTTGGCTTAACGTTATTATCAACGAGGGGTTGTACGACAAAGCCTTTGTGGCCGAATACACAGTAGGCTTTGAAGAATTGTGTCAAAGAGTTAACGAGTACCCTCTATCACGCGTGGCCCAAATTACTGGCGTAGACGAAAACCTGATTGCCGAAGCTGCCAGGCTCTACGCAAACTCGGAGAGTGCTTGCATTCCATGGACGCCGATAACCGACATGCAGATTTCGTCAACGTCTGCCATTCGTCTACAAAGCATTCTGCGTGCCTTAACCGGAAACATTGATATTCCAGGTGGGGATATTTTCAGTGGTTTTGATCCGAACTATATTCCGGAATCAAAACTTGGCAATCACGAGATGTTGAGCGCAGAACAGAAAGCCAAGCAGCTTGGTGCGGATCAGCATCCAGCTTACACCTATCGCGCGCAGGAAATGCTGAGCGAGCATACTGAACGAGTCTATGGCTACGCCTACGCCGACATTGTAATGGGCTGCTATATGGCCAATCCCAGTGCAACGTTCAGAGCGATGGCAACTGAAAAACCTTATCCAGTAAAAGCGTTCTTTGCCCTGGGTAACAATGCCTTGATGAGCTACCCCAATCAGCACCAAATATTAAAAGGCTTGATGAACCAAGAGCTGATTGTGGCGCATGAAATCTTTATGACGCCCACCGCTATGTTGGCCGATTACGTGCTACCCGGCGACGTGTTCAGTGAGCGTAACCACATATCCGATTACTGGAACTGGAAACTTGGTTTAACGCTTTCTCAAAAAGCCGTTGAACCACCGTCAGAGGCATCTAGCACTTTCGAATTCTGGCGTGACCTTGCCCAAAGAATGGGCTTTGCCGATCTGTTTCCGTGGGAAAATATCGAGCAGATGCTGGATTATCGCCTTTCGCCAAGCGGTAAAACCTTTGCGCAGTTTGCCGAAGACAATTACATGTACATCCAGCCGCCCGAATATAGGAAGTACCGAAAAACCGGCTTCGCAACACCTTCAGGTAAAGTTGAACTGAAGTCCAGTGTGCTGGAAAAGCTTGGCTTTGATCCTTTGCCCTATTACCGGGAAGGACCGGCCATAAGCGAAGAGTATCCATACCATGTATTTACCGGTGTGCGTGAAGACGCCTTTTTCCAAACTGGCCAGCGACAGATAAAGGTGCTTCGAGATCGTATGCCGTCGCCAAAATTGTTCATGCACCCCGCTGACGCTGCCCGTCAGTCAATAGTCGATAACGACTGGGTTAAGCTGCAGACTGAGACCGGCGAAGTCAGCGCCAAAGTGTTGATAAAGGAGTCGATGAAAGAAGGTCATATCAGAGTGCCGCATGGTTGGTGGTATCCCGAAATGCGTGGTACGTCTGAATTGGCCGGCGCATTTATCAGCAGCGATGCGGTGTTATGTCCGGATGACCCCGAATTCCTCGATTATGAGCAGGGTATTCCGCACTTTAAAGGCTTCCCCGGGCGTATTGTTAAGTTGTCAGAACCACCTGCGGGAATGTCTGCTCAGGTACTGGAAGGCTAGCGAGCATGGCAACACTCAAAGAATGGTTCGGTGATGCCGAGCAGCGTTTGATGACCAGCTTGATCAACAGAACGTGTAAAAAAAGTCCCAATTTGCTTGATCGCATAGCGATGCGCCTGCTTAAGAAAATGATTGGCGAGGTGCCGCACGATCCGGAATTGGATCATCCAGAGAGCGGCTGATGCAACTTTTCGCTGTTTACATGCTCGACGGCTGCCATTCTTGCCAGCCTTGCTAATTCCTGTTCCAGCTTGGTGGCGCGTGCTTGTGTCCATTTAACGTTTGCTTCTGACCAGATTTTTAAAACTGTCAGTGTGTTGTTTTTCTTATCGGCCTTAAGTTCAACACGACCTACAAAACGATCGCCCTCCAGCAGAGGGTAGACGTAGTAACCCCAACGACGTTTTGCGGCGGGCACAAATATCTCTATTCGATAGTCAAATCCAAATAGTTTTTCCAATCGTTTGCGATCTCGAATAGCAGGATCGAATGGATTAAGAACGCGCAGTCTTGAACCGGGTTTGGCAGCGTTGACCATGCGTTGCTCTATATCTAGCGAAGCAATCGCCTGATAGCTTTGTTTATTGGAAGTTTCTACATCTACCTCTAGCAAATGCTTACGGTTTTGCTCAACCCAGAGCTTCACTTCCTTCGCGCTGACGGCGCCCCAGAATCGTTGGATTTCGCCGGGTGTCGCAAAACCCAGCCTGTTCAGAGCTTGTGTACATAACCAATCTACCTGTGACTCATGGTCTATTTGGGTGCTAAGCAGGTTTTCTGGTATAACCCGTTCAGCCAGATCATAGTATTTTCTGAAGTTCTCTCGGTGCGACGTTGCCAGCACGCCTGAGTACCAAAGTAGATCGAGCGTAGTTTTGTGAGGTGGGCGTTCCCACATTGCCTTGTTGCCTTTAATTTCACTGTCAAAAGCAGTGGTTGATAAGGGGCCTTCCTGCTCAATTCTTTTCAGCAGGTTCTTTAAGTCCTTGCCCTTCAGTTTATTTTTATAATATCCGGATTTATTGGTTTTCTCCCCTAAGCGTTTGAACTGCAGTTGCCACATTGGAAAAAATTCCATGGGCAATACAGAGGCATCGTGAGTAAAGTGCTCGAACAGCTGGCGATCTTCTGCGAGCAGTTTATTCAGCATTGGCTCGCGATAGTTTTGATTACGCGACCACAGAATATGGTGATGCGCACGAGTTACATTCTGAATAGTATCCAGCTGCACGAAGCCTAAATCCTTAATTATCCCGAGCAGGTCAAGATCGCCGGTAGGTGCTTTTGCCAAACCGAGGGAATTTAGCCAGAGTTTTCTTGCGTCTCTGTTGGGTATTCGAAGTGTCATTGGCTACAGGGCCAGTACAGCGTTTAGATAGGTGGTATTACACTATCATAAACGCGCGGTCTTGGATAAATGCCTTTTAAGGCTGGGTAGCCGTCTTCCAAAACATCACTGGCGCGAGACGTTTTTTCAAAACCAGCGGCAAAGCCAGCATTGCCGGCGTTGCCACCAGTGTGAGTACTGTTGCGAATGACAAACCAAACACAATCGCTTGTGATAATGGCGCCCAGAACATAGCCATCTCGCCTTCAGGTGTTATTGTGCGCGCCAGCAAATCAACGGAAAATCCGCACGCCAGTGGTAACAAACCACATACAGTAGTTACCGTGGTCAGTAAAACCGGGCGAAGCCGCTGTGCAGTTGCTCTGACAATCACTACTCGGGTATCCAGTTCTGGATGCAGGCGGCGTAGGTGATTGAATGTATCGATCAAAATAATGTTGTTGTTTACTACAATGCCAGCGAGGGCTAACACACCTACACCAGTCAGCAGGGCGCTAAATGGTTTGCCCAGCACTAACAGGCCCAGCAGTACGCCGGCGGTTGACATAACAACGGCCACCAGAATTAACGTGCTTTGATAGAAGTTATTGAACTGGGTGACCAGCAAAATAAACATGAGCGCCAGCGCTAGAGTAAAAGCAGCCGACACAAAGGCCATGGAGTCGGCTTGTTCTTCATTGGCGCCGCGGAAGCGAACATCAACAGCCGGGTCAAAATTCTGCTGTTGCAGCCAATCATCAATTTCGCGCACCATGGCGTCGGCCATTACACCTTCGGCAACATCGGCACGAATAAGCTCCACAGGCACACCGTCGATGCGTTTTAGCACATCAACTCCGGGTGCCGGCTGCACGCTCACAAAGTTACTGAGTGGCACCATGCCTTCGCTGGTGCTTACTCGCATTTCTTCGATTGCTTTTATCCCTCGCTCGCTACGGGGGTAACGCACGCGAATATCGACCGAGTCGTCTGCTTTGTCTGGTCGGTACTCAGCTACTTTAACGCCGCTGGTCACCAGCTGCACAGCGAGTCCCGCCGAAGAGACATCAGCCCCGTAAATAGCAGCCTGGGTACGGTCTACCTCCATGCGCCACTCTATGGAAGGAAGCGTTGCTGTATCGTCTATGTCAATCAGCTCAGGCACAGTATCGAGGTGGGCGCGAATAAGCCCCATAGTGGGTTCAAGCAGCTCGCGTTGGTTGGATGTCAGCTCAATCTGGATTGGCTTACCCACCGGCGGGCCTCTCTCCAACGGTCGCACCTCTACCATAATGCCAGCCAGGTGCGCTGTTCGTGAACGCACTTGTTGCATAACTTCGTTGCCGCCAATCTCGCGCTCAGACTCTGCGGAGAGTTCCAGGAAAATGGAGCCAATGCGATCAGAGCTGCTGCTCATAAACCCGCTACTGGTGCCAGGCAGCATCGTTTGCGTGTTTGCATAGCGAATGCCGGGAATCTTTAGAATTTCATCCTCAGCCTCGCGCACCAGTTTATTGATCTCATTGGCGGAGAAGTTACCTCTACCAAGCACAGCTACCTTTATGAACTGTGGGTCTGCGTCAGAAAAGAAAATGGTACCGGCGCCAAATTTCCCATAAGACCAGAAAATACTGCCAAGCACGCTGAATATAAGACCTAAGGTCAGAATTGGGTGCGCACAAACATTGGTCAGCAGACGCGCAAAGCCACCGGTTAAACCGCGTAGCTGGGTAGGGTCACCGTGTTCAATTTCTGCTTGTCTGTTTCGTGACGCTTCATTGTGCGCTGATGGTTTGCCAAACATTGAGCCAAGCACAGGGCCGAATAACAAGGCATAAAAAAGGGAGCCAATGAGTACCGTGAATACGGTCACAGGTAAATAACCCATAAACTGACCTGATACGCCCGGCCAAAACAACATCGGTAAAAAAGCAGCAAGTGTAGTCGCTGTTGACGCAGTAACCGGCCAGAACATCCGCTTAACTGACTCGGCGTAGGCAGATTTGTGGTCCATGCCTTCGTCCATCATCCGGTTTGCGTATTCTGTAACAACAATACCGCCATCAATGAGCATGCCCAGGCCGAGTAACATCCCGAACATCACCATGAAGTTGAAGGTATAGCCCAGCATAAAAATAATGGTGACCGAAAACAGCAGGGAGAACGGAATACCAAGGCCCACCACCAAGCCACTGCGAAATCCCATGATGGCAACGACTACAATCATTACCAATGCCAGCGCAGTTAAGATGTTCCCCTCAAGTTCGCGCACCTGTACAGCGGCGAATTCTGCTTGATTCTGGGACACAATAAGTTCAATACCGGCCGGCAGCTGTTGTTTTGCCAGCTCAACTTTTTCAAGCACGGATTTAACGCTTTCAATAACATTCGCATTTGCTCGCTTTTTAACGCTGATCGAAATAGTGTCTCTGCCGTTGTAGCGCGCGTAGCTGGTTCTGTCTGTGAACGTGCGTCTTACGTTGGCAACGTCTTGCAGTGTCACGACCGTGTCGCCGGATGTTCGGATGGGTAGGTCCAGAATATCGTCTGCTTGTTCAACCACGGCAGGCACTTTAACGGCGAAGCGGCCGTCATTGGTATCCACACTGCCCGCTGGAATCAGGCGATTATTTCGCTGCAACGTGGTGATCAAAGCTTCTGCTGAAATGCGATACGTATTCAGCGCATCAGGATTAATAGTGACTTCAAGCACTTCTTCACGCTGGCCTTGCAAGTCAGCACTGAGTACCGATGGAATTGACTCTATGTCATCACTAAGCGCGAGTGCTGTTTGATAGAGGGTGCGTTCGCTAGCGTTTTCACCAATGAAGTTAATCTGCAGCATTGGGAAATCATCAGCGTTTAGCTCCCGTACAAACGGCTCTTCCGCAGTTGTTGGTATTTCTGCTTTGGCACGGTTTACCGCTTCGCGCACGTCGGCCAGAGCCTTACTCAAATCTTGTGATACATCGAATTCAACGAAGAAAGACGCCATACCTTCTGCGGCGGTGGATTGCAGTTCAATAACGCCTTCCAGTTTGCGAAGCTCCGACTCCATGGGCTGCACCAGCAGGCGCTCAGAATCTTCGGGTGAGATGCCGTCGTGCAGTACGCCAACATAGAACAGTGGCAGTTCTATATGCGGGTCATTGGCTATCGGCAATGCACCTCTGGCCATGATGCCGATAAGCACCAGTACCGCAAGTAATGAGAGAGTGGTGCGTGAACGAGTGAAAGCGGCTTCAATCAGCGCCTTCACAGGCTCGCTACCTGATCCTCTGGGTCGGTGACGTAAACGGGTACCACATACTCACCCAGACTCACGTATTCCTGGCCCACTGTGATCAGATTGACCGTGTCGGGCAGCCCGGTAATCCAAAGCCCTTCTGCACTGTCTTCAAGAATTTCTACTGGGCTGAACATCACTCGATTAGAGGCGTCCAGCGTGCGCAAGCCCATCTCGCCGGCGTCATTCAGTGTCAGCAGCGAAGAAGCAACCCTGTGTGCAGCCACGCTCTCAACACCGATACGAACTGACACGGTAAGCCCTGAGCGAATGCTGTAATCCTGATTGTCGATGGTGATTTCAACGGGGTAGGTGCGAGTGACGGGGTTACTGCGTTTGCCCACGAATGAAACAGCCCCGGCAAGCTCACGGCCTACTGTGGTGAAGCCAGCAACGGCCTGACCTTGAATCAACGCTTCAACTTCCGCTTCTGTTACATCGGCATGAACCAGCATCGGGTCCAGATCGATCAAGGTTGCGCAGCCTGCACCTGATATGGCGTAGTCCCCAACATTCATATGAAGATCTTCAACAACGCCAGCGAATGGCGCTACAATCCTGGTCTTAGCCAGCTGAAGCTCTTGGCGGTGTAGATGCGCGATGGCAGCTGCTTTGCGAGCTTCTACCTTGGCAATTGCAACGTCAGACAGAAGGCCTTTCTCTTTCAGTTTCTGGCTGCCTTGTAGCTCGATGCTGGCTGTCTCCAGCGCAGCGCGTGCTTCTTTCAATGCCACTGCGCGATCATCCACCGCTATTTCGCAAAGTAGATCGCCAGCAGATACCTGCATGCCGCGTTCTACAGGGCGAGACACAATATTGCCCGCTATCTCGGCTTTTACATCCACTATCCGCTTACTTTCTGTTCTGCCACGCAATACCACTTCACGGGTGCGTAGCTGCGAGTCAAGAACGGCGACGCGCACTTTGCTGGTGTTGCGCTGCTCATTAGAAGGCAAGGATTGGGTTTGTGCGACCGCTACAGGAACGACGGAGTCTGTTTGCTTTCCAGACAGGGCGCCAGAGCCCATCCATAGAGCGAGGCCAACGACAACGACAGAGGCGGAAATGATATTTTTGGACATACTTCTTAACCTGATGCCAGACGCATTTTCGAGCCTGGAAAACCATATTGGACCCTAACTACGCGTCAGAATCCGAAGCAGACCACTGATTTCTCACAATATTTCTGTATTGGCTGATTAACATAGTATTAGACGTCTGGCGTTTGAGCTTCGCCTGAGCTCGACCAATATTTGCTTAGATCTTTGTATACCTGTTTTTATCGCTCGTGGCGTTCAGCGTTTTTAGGTCAACGGCTTCTTCTACGTATCCGGCTCAATTGCACAGGAGTAATGCCAAGGTATGCGGCAATCTCAAGGAGGGGAACTTTGTCAGCCCATTCACCCAGGCGTTCTACGACCAGTTGATAGCGTTCCACACTGGGCAGGGTCTGATCAATTACAAACCGATCTTCTTTTTGTGATTCGTATTGCGTCCACCTGCCAGAAATCGCCTGCTGCAAAGCTTTGTTTG
Organism: Pseudomonadales bacterium; assembly: GCA_045105115.1. Classification (GTDB taxonomy): domain Bacteria; phylum Pseudomonadota; class Gammaproteobacteria; order Pseudomonadales; family JAUIET01; genus JAUIET01. The sequence continues at coordinate 10,600 of JBGCDE010000235.1, forward strand.
TTTCTGAGGCTTTTCGAATGGCGAGATAGTCGACCGACTCGAATGAAACCGGGGTTATGGCTTGCACGAAAACGGCGTAGTCTTTGTTAAGCCTATAAGGTGTTATTGCAACATCACCAGGCGTCAGAAAAGATTTGGTTATCTCCTTTCCAGCTTCCAACAACAGCACAACTTTACATACGCCGTCGGTTACCATCATAGCTTTTGGGTCTTGCTCCAGATCAGAAACCACGAATTCACCAGTTTCAAGTGCTTGTGCGCTCACATCCAAATCCACGCCAAGCGCGCCAAGCATATTCTTGAGTTTCACCGAGTCAGCACCTGCAGGGTTCCGGTTACCGAGTAAATGGTATGCCACCCCGCGCGTGATCCACCTCCCACCAGATAGACATTGTCGTTAACTGCAATTGCCGCTGAACCGTGTCTAGGCTGGCTGGCAGGCTTTTCATCTACCCACTTTTTTGATGCTGTATCAAAGCGAACATGGCGGTCGTATACGATGCCCTTAACAAGGCTTTCTCCACCGAATACGTGTATCTCACCAGCAAGAAGCGCTGCAGTTCCCAGCGGTTTGCGCTTAGATCCAATACTTCACAGCGGCGGGTCGTTCTGAATCGTGCTATTCCACCAGCCACATACAGTTTGTTGTCTAGAACAGCCACCTGAAATTCCGAACGAGGTGTTTTCATTGATGGCCCGATAGACCAACTCATTGCGTAAGCTGGAACACTCAACAGCAAAAAGCCAATAAGGAATATTTTATTCAGAGCGTTTGGTAGCAATTTCATCCAGCGCATTCTCAAGCGTTAAAAGGCGATTTCTTGCAGACCATTTCTGCTCAACTTTGTTCTGTAATCTCGCATTCTTTGTTGCAGTACAATCAGGGATCAACCACACGTCAAAGCCGTGTTTCTTGAGCGCGGTTTCCATAGTCATATCAACACAGTGCTCAGTAGTGAAGCCGCAAAATAACAGATTCTTTGCGCCGGTTTCCTTTAGCTTTTCCGCAAGATCACTACCAACGAAGCCGTCAAAACCTGCCCGACCTTGCACTATGATATCAGTGTCTTGCACGATACCATTTGTAAATTCTGCGCGCCGGCTTCCTTTCGTAAAGAAGCGACCGAAAGTGAGCCAGGCGAACCAGCCCTGTTTGTTTTTGGGGTCGATTACCAGAGGCGCTTGAACCACGGGGAAATTGCGGTCGCGCGCGGCGGAAAGTAGTCTCACAGTATTTTCGTATACGTTTCTCGAATCATATTGCTCTTTGATCATTCGGTTATATAAGCCGGGCTCTGTCCACTGATTTTGGAATTCAACCACGAAAATTGCGGTATTTTCGGGTTTTAGAGCCCAACTGGAATTCATGCTGAGTAGTAGTGCTAATGCGAATGCTGTTCTAACTAACATAAATTAACTCCGAATTCGTTAAGCGTCTAGTGTGTCAGAGGGTAGGCTGCTATCACTTAACATAGGTTAATTGATTGTGTTTATTTTGACTTCGCCAGGTAACTTTTCAGGGGTTTTTCTGTTTTAAAGAATTGTGATTCCAAAAAAGCAACATGACTTCCACAAACAAAAGCGCTAAAGGATTTGACTTATTGTCTTTTTTGATCTAACACTATTATAAAGGTTCAAAAAAATATCTTTTACGAGTGACCTTTAAAATTCTTTGTTTTATACGAAAAGTCATAATATTGAAATCTTGAGGAGTAAAAAATATGCGACAACATGCTGTATCAGAATCGATTGGAGTGGGCCATTATTTCCCGGATGAAGTAGTTAAATCAGATGAGCTCATGAGTGAGTTCGATAGCGAAAGAAGGTTTGGCTTACCATTTCGTTACTTGTCGACTCTGGCAGGTATCGAGGAGCGTCGCTGGGCGCCTTCTGGGACGAAGCCGTCTGAGCTTGCTATAGAGGCGAGTAAGATGGCGATAGAACGCGCCGATATATTACCTCATGAAATAGATTGTATTCTGTACTGTGGTATCGAGAGAGACTGGCAGGAGCCGGCAACGGCTCATCAAGTGCAGCATACTTTAGGTGCCACCCGGGCTATGTGCATGGATGTCGGGAATGCCTGTCATGGATTCATGAATGGTTTAGGCATTGCCGATGCGTTCATTGCGAATGGCACGGCGCGCGTATGCCTTGTTTGCACGGGTGAAATAGGCTCAGTGGTTGCGCGCCGGTTTGTTGAGCAGCTCAAGCAGCCTGATTGTGGTAAAAGCGACCTGAAACTGTTGATAGGTGGGCTAACGGTGGGTGATGCTGGCGCTGCAATGTTGTTAAGGCGTGCAGAAGGGGGGGCGGGGTTTAAGCAATTCAAGTTTGAAAGTAACGGCGCCTATACGCATTTATGTCAATACAGTCATGCGGCAAATGATGAAATTTATGGCGAGATGCACATGGAGGAAATCTGCAAGGCCACCTTGTCTTATCAGGCCAATACGATTGGTGATACCTATCGTTCATTGGCATGGGACCCGAGCGACGTCGATCGGCTGATATGCCATCAGGTTGGGAGTAGAGCGCACAGACAGGTCTGTCGGTTAGCTGATGTCTCCCCAGATTGCGCGCCTGTGTCTGTCCGTCAGTTTGGTAATATAGCAAGCGCCACAATACCAGCGTTAATCAGTTTGAATCCTCCAGCAAAAGGCGATAAAGTGCTCATATTAAGCTCTGGCAGCGGAATGACGATTGGTCAATCCGCAATGATTGCCTAGCGACAAACCACAAGTAATAGAAGGGGTAGCTGCGTGACGTTTTGGGTAATACCGTCACTGATGGCCATTGTGGCCAAATTGATTTTATTCTGGATTGCCCGGAATAATCTGACGTCACGCCTTTCTTTTACTTTATTGCTTGTATCTCTGTTCGTAATGAATGCCGTCGAATTCTCGTCGTTTTACAGAGCGGCGGCTGTACAGCCTGAAAATTACTCTCAGTATTTGTGGATGATGCAGCTCTACTACTTGGGCGGAGTAGGTGTGATAGCGGCTATTCTGGACGTTGCACTGACGATTACACTTAAAGAAGCAACACGTTTTCGGCAGATCAATGGTGTTGTGGCGGCAATAGTGGCCGTGCTCACTATTGTGCCGGGTAGCGTTATTGCTGGAATTGAACCACTAGGTGATTTGGTTCGCAGGGTACCGGGTCCTGCAATGGCTATTTGGAGCGGCTATATTATTGGCGCATCTGCCATCAGTTTTGTTGCATTGATCAGAGGTATAAAGAAAGCGTCTACGCTACTCGATCGGCGTAAAAGTTGTGCATTGGCATTGGCGTTTTTACCTTTGTTAATAAGTGGCGGTTTAATCGTTTTGCTGATGAGTCTTGGCTACGCCATAAATGGCGTAGCAACAATGTCTATCACTACCACGTTATTGGTTATCATCCTTTACATAACCGACACCCGGTACCAGCTGTATAACTTCTTAAGCAGCGTACCAGCGACCGCAGAGTATAAAAATTGGCAGAAATTGCGCCAGCTTAGTCATCAACTCAAAGAAGCTGCAGCTTTGCCTGAGCGTCAGCAAGAGCTGCGCGCGATTGTTCAGGATATCGAATCAGCCAGCATCGCCATGGCCATTGATGCGAATGACGGAAATATGTCTAAAACCGCACGGCATATCGGTGTGAGTCGAGCCACGGTGATAAGAAAAATACAGGCACAGCGCGAGCGAGAGCCAGATCTTACTTAGAACTGCTCATATATTCCTTAATGTACGCCTGAAATTTCGGTATATTTGCGGCTCTTTCTTGCTCTACCTGGCGGGCAATGTCCGAGTCTTTCATTAGCTCGCGCCACTCGCGCAAACCTGGCATTTCAGCAAGAATATCCCACTCTAGCTCTCGCGAGCCAATTTGCCCGACCACAGCGTTTATGTAGTGTACGTAAATATCAGCCATACTGAATTTCTCGCCCGCTATCCAGGGTGAAAATTCGCACAGACGCTGCATACCGCCGATACCACGTTTTATCACATGGCGTACTTCGCCTTTCAATGGTTCCGGGGCAGGCTTACCTGAAAAATGATACCCCACCAGTCGCCGTGCAGGCCCCTCAAGGTATAGCTCAGCAATTTTCATTATTTGTCGCACTCGGCCTCGCGCCGCAGGATCTTGAGGGTACAGGGGAATATCTGGGTAAACTTCCTCAAGGTAGTGGCATATAACACTGGATTCCGAAAGATACTGACCGTCTGCAGTGGTAATGGCGGGCACTTTGCCGACAGGGCTGATGGCAAGCCACTCTTCGCCACCACCGAATACTTCGTTTTCCTCAAACGGAATCTGCTTATAAAGCAGCACATGCTTGACGGCATTATAAAAGTTACTGGCGGCGAATCCGTGCAATGTGATCATGGAAAATTTCTCCTTTCAAGGTGTTTCTTTCTGGTGTTTCTAACGATTTCTGCCAAGCTTCTCGTGCGCGTCTACCCACTCGTTTTTACCTGTTTCTTTATCTGTGCGCGCGGCTGATACTAGAGAAAGTTCGCCGGCCACAACAGTTGCTGCAGCGATCTCCAACAACTTATAGGCTTTGCCTTTACCGTAGCAACCCATAAGCTCAAGGCATTCTCGCTGCGTGGCCAATCCGGTGCCACCGCCATAGCTGGCCATAATCAAGGCGGGCAATGTAATGGAGTAGTAATAGTCGCCAGCTCGGGTCACATAGCTGTACACGCTGCATTGATTTGCCTCACCGATGTTGGCAATGTCTTGCCCGGTCGCCAGGTACATGGCTGCTAACGCATTTGCCGGATGTGCGGCATTGTTAGATGCGCCGCTCATGTACGCCGCCAGCGTGTTAATGCTGTTGCCATTTTGCAGTTGTTTGGGTGTTGTACGTAGAATGTCTTTTAGAACTTCTTTGGGCACTGTAATTTCAGCAGTCACTTTTCGCCCGCGCCCTTTAAGTGAATTCACAAACGACGTCTTCTTCTCAGTGTCCAGACCGCCGGACAAGCCATAGGTGCGCAGTTTCGGATAGTTGGCGCGAATCCATTCACAGGCCACATACGTGGCACGGCCAGTCATGTTCTGACCGGCCGCATCGCCAGTACTGTAGTCAAAACGGGTATAGACCATATTGTGAACCGGGTATTGCTCAATCTCGAGCAACTTGCCCACCGACGTTGTGGACTCTGCCTGCGCTTTGATTGTGTCGAAGTTGTCTTTCAGCCACTGGCAAAAATCACGCGTGTCTCTAGCGTCCTTAAACATGAACATTGGTGCACGCTGCATGGATTCACTCATTATCGTGGTGGTGACGCCACCGCTTTCACGAATAACACGCATGCCCCGGTTGTAGCTTGCAATCAAAGTGCCTTCAATGGTGGCCATCGGCACATAAAATTCGCCTTTAGCGTGCTCGCCGTTCACTAATAACGGTCCAGCTACTCCGATAGGCACTTGGGCAACGCCAAACAGATGCTCGCAGTTTCCATCCATGGTTTCGGGGTCAAAGGAAAATTGGCGAGTATGGTTCAGTGATACGTCGCATTTTTCCTCAAGAAACTGCTGGCGCTCGGTAATGATGTCACTGCTGAAATCATTTTCTTTACTGCGCGGAATTTTGGAACTCATTGAATACCCTTTTTGGTGTATTGTTTGTGCTGTAACAACCTAGGTCTATTGTCTATGATTTTGCCGCATAAGTCGCTCCAAACGCTTATTCTCATCGTGCTCTTTTCAGCGCCATCATTGTTTGCAGACAGTTTGCCTGTGGGCTCGCCAGAGAAACTGGGCGTCTCCGCTGATCGTCTTGAGCGGGTGTCGTCGATGGCTCGGCGTTACGTTGCTGAAGCAAAGGTACCGGGCATGCTCACTATGGTTGCCCGACGAGGCGAGTTGCTGCACTTTGAAGTCACGGGGCGAAAAGGGCTGGACGATCCAAGGCCTCTTGCCAAAGATGATCTTTTCCGTATTTATTCAATGACCAAACCGATTACCGCTATAGCGGCAATGCAGCTTTATGAGCAAGGTGAATTTCAGTTATCTGACCCCATTAGCAAATGGGTGCCGGAGTTGGCTGAGTTAAGCGTAATGACCTCAGACGGTTCGCTGGAGCCTGCCCAATCAGCTATTACTATGCACCAGCTGCTCACGCATACAGCTGGGTTTTCTTACGGTTTTGTACCCGACGATCCAGTGGATAAACTCTACCGGGAAAGTGAAATATTGCGCTCTAAAGACCTCAAGGCGTTTGTCGCGAAGTTGGCCAAGCTGCCGCTTAAATTTCAGCCGGGCACGGCTTGGAATTACAGCGTTGCGGTTGACGTGACGGGGCTAGTCATTGAGCGCATCAGCGGGCAGCGCTTTGACCATTACCTGCAGGAACATGTGTTCAGTCCTTTGGGCATGAACGACACCTTCTTCGCCGTACCTGACAAGAAACTGGGTCGTTTCCTGCCAAACCATATTTTTGATGCCGATAGTCGTTCGGTGCAGCCACTTGGCAGTGAATCGGTGACTCGATACCAGAACGCGACCTTGTTTTCCGGTGGCGGCGGTTTGGTCTCTACCGCCGCTGACTATATGCGCTTCGCTGAAATGTTACGCAATGACGGTAAATTCAATGGCGTTCGCATCATTGGGCCCAAAACCCTCAGCTACATGACGCAAAGCCATCTTTCTGACGATGTCCGTAACGTAGGTGCCGGTGATCGTTTGGACGCGTTGAGTCGATTTTTCCCAGGCCAAACATTTGGATTGGGTTTTGGAATTGTCAACGATCCTGCCGCCAATGGCGTGTTGGGTTCAGCTGGTGAGTTCTATTGGGGTGGTGCTGCAGGAACGGTATTCTGGGTTGACCCGGTTGAAGATATTGTGGCCATTGGTATGATTCAGCTGATGCCCTCTCCTTGGTCATTCCGTCAAGATTTTAGAGTTGCTGTGTATCAAGCACTCGAAACATTGCAGTAAGGTTTTTTCACATGCTATCTGAGCTTCAACAACGACCCGCGGATCCTATTCTGGGCTTGTCGGTTAAATTCAAAGCGGACACCAATCCGCAAAAAATTGATCTAGGACCTGGTATTTACAAGGATGAGCAGGGAAAAACGCCAATACTGGCCTGCGTAAAAGCGGCGGAGCAACACCGTCTGGAAACCGAGGCCAGCAAAACCTAT
>JBGCDE010000236.1:0-10680 GCA_045105115.1 Pseudomonadales bacterium
TGTCGAGCGGCTGGCATACCCTCGCGCGTTGGTTTCGCTGATGTACGAAACCATCTGTCAACGGCGAAGATGCGTGCGCAAATGGAATCGGATATTTTTTATTTTCACGGCTATTGCTCAAATTATCTAAACGGGAAATGGGTTAAGTCCACACCTGCTTTCAATCTGGGTTTGTGCGAAAAATTTAATCTCAAGCCGCTGGAATTTGATGGTGTAAGCGACAGCCTCTATCACGAGTTTGACAATGACGGCAACCGGCACATGGAATACGTGAGTGAACGCGGCGAGTACCTGGATATTCCCTACGATGAATTAATAGAGGTTTTCACAGAGCACTACCCTGAGAGCGTACTGGGCAGTGCGAACAAAACCCCTTTAAACAGCGCTGACTGGGACGCCGATATAGAAGCCGAGGCACGCCGACCTTAATTCCGCTGCAACAGATCAATCGCGGCCACTGTCATAGCCTCAACTGCCGCCTTGATTGATGACTCATGATCAATCTGGAACAGCGGCGAGTGGTGGTCTGCCCATTCACCGGACTTCAGCTTGTCGGCTGGTGTGCCACCCACTTCGATGTACACACTCGGAATAGGCGGGTCTATATTGACCAGGTCTGGAAAATCTTCAGCACCCATATCAGATTGATACCACTCCACAAATGCGCTGGCAGGCATGGCGGCTTTCATTGCCGTTCTGACTCTTTGCGCCAGTTCTGCGTTGTTTGTGGTGGTGGGTGCGCCATCCGGTGCAATGCCTACTATTGGCAACAGATCTTCAGGTATGCCAGCGGTTCTGGCCGTTTGGGTTGCCACTCGCTCGATGCTTTTCAGTAATAAGGCTCGCGTGCGCTCTGTGTTGGCGCGAACCGTAATATCCAGTTGCGCGCTATCGGCAATCACATTAGGTGCCGTGCCGGCGCGAAATGCACCTACGGTTATTAATGCGGGTTCGATCGGCGACACCTCACGCGTGACGATAGATTGCAAAGCCACCACAATTTGTGAGCCAATCAACACGGGGTCTTTGCCAAGGTGTGGCGAAGCACCGTGGGTAGCAACACCGCGCACTATAATGCGGATGGTGTCTGCGCTGGAGTACATCAGACCGTCACTAAAAGCAATTTTGCCAGCCGGATATTTAGCGATCACGTGCATTGCAATTGAATAATCAGGTCGGCCTACGCGCTGGTACAGATTATCTCTTACCATTGCCAGGGCACCGCCTAAGGATTCTTCTGCAGGTTGACCTAACAATTGCAGAGTGCCGCGCCACTGATCTTTCATAGCCACCATTTGCCGCGCAACACCAATCAGGGAAGTTACGTGCATATCATGCCCACAAGCATGCATAACCGGCATTTCGATGTCTTCAAGATTAACCTGCTTAACAGTTGAGGCGTAAGGCAGGCCGGTTTTTTCAAGCACAGGCAGAGCGTCCATATCTGCCCTAATCATTAAGGTTGGGCCTTTGCCGTTTTTTAGCGTGGCAACCAGGCCAGTCTTGCCAATTTTTCGTGTTAGCTTGTAACCCAGTGTTTTCAGTTCTTTTGCCAGACGGTCAGAGGTCTCAAACTCTTGCATCGACAATTCCGGGTTGGCGTGAAAGTGTTTGTAGAGATTGTCGAGGTAGTCGTAATCAGCGGCTACGGCTAGATTGAGCGCTGATGAATTCTCGCTTTCAGCTGCAGCTGGCAGCGCAGCTATAAGACATGCGCCGGCAAAAAGAAGTGCGTGTTTCCAAATCATGGTCTGCTCCAGATAGTGGATGGCTAATCGCTAATGCGCTCCATCTTAATACAGATCAACGATTACGTCAGAAGGGCTAGGCTACAGGAGTGGCGATCATAACAATCGCGTGTTCAACAGCCACGGCCATTGTTGCTTCGTCCACCAAGCCGTCTGCCTTAAGCTTCACGTCGTGATAGGCCATATCCTGCGGAAATTGCTTGAAGTAATAGTCAAGCCATTCGCGTACTTTCTCAGCATCATGTTCGATTACCGTAGTGGTGCAGTCAATACGACTACCTTGTACCAGCAAGCTCGCTTTGGCGCCCTCTCTCAGGTTGCGCCACCATGCAGTATCATCTGATGAAAAACTGACTATCGTCTCTTCATAGCGAAGATAACGCACAGGCGTTGAGTACTGCTTACCACTTTTTCGTCCCCAGAACGTCACTACCATCAAACTCTTGCTGGCCAAAAAATGCAGCGGCGAGCGCAATAGCAGTGCCACGATCGGGTTTACGATAACAAACATGAATTCCGGCACTTTCACATTAATGATCTCCTACAGTGTTTGCATAATGGTGAGTTATCGCAATAGCGCTAACTCACCACTTATTTCATCAATTGCATCTGGCTTCGCCGGGCCAATACCCACGCAAGTGATGGTACCGGCTTCGACAACGGTTTTACCGGCATCGCGAATAAGCTGGCTAGGCAATTCGGCACTTCGCGCTTGCTCAAAATACGCTAATAACGCCTGTTCGTTGTCTACAGCCAAAACAACTTTTGGCATGCCCACACCAAACCACTCTTTCTGCGCGTCGACATCGGTTGACAATAAACTCGCAACGGATGCATGCGCGACCTGCGCGGCCAATTTTCCAGGTGGCAGATTCAGCGCCTCATTCACCAAAATCACTTGCTTCATTTTATCGCCGCGCTATTAGGTCAAGTCAGTAGCAACCATTCTTTACAGTTTGCACAGCATTGCAAGGTTTATCCTTACCAGGCTAACTCCGTTCCATCCCATGACCAAAACCGACCGCTTAATCCAGGGTGCAATCCATCTATTACAGCCATCAAATACTGTGCGCTCAGCTCTGGACTGAATAGCTTTTCAGCAGGCACGTTTTTTTGGAAAGGCGACGATAAGGGCGTGTCGGTTGTACCAGGGTGCAGCGCAGCAACCGTGCATCTTGGCAGACTGCGTTGCCACTCTACACTCAGCGTTCGCAACGCCATGTTTAAAGACGCTTTCGAGATTCGGTAGCTGTACCAGCCGCCCAACTGATTCTCTTCGATAGAGCCGACCCGCGCTGAAATACTGGCAAACACGGAGCGCTTACTGGCCTTCAATAAAGGAGCGGCGTATTTTGCTGCCAACAGAGTCGGTTGCACATTAGAACTTATACAGTGGTTCAAGGTATCTGGCTGAAATTGCTTAATCGTCTTCTCAGGCTTTCGAGCATTATCATGCAGAAACCCGCTGGCAATCAGCAGCATATCAAGGGCCGGAAGTTGCTCAAACAGTGATTTTACAGAGGCCTCATCGCTGGCGTTCAGTGCGTGCCAACTCAGCTTTTCGTGAGTTAGTGAGGGTGCGCTTGTGAAGTGAGTTGCGATTACTTCGACTACGTCACTGCGCGCCACTAAATGCTCTACCAATGCGCTGCCTATGCCGCCGCTGCCGCCAATAACTAGTGCTTTCATGTCTTTTGTTACGGAACAGAGCCCGCAAAGGTTTATTAGCTTGGAGAATAAATGTGAGCTAGACGCTTGTAATTGATGATATTTCTGTCCATTGCGAAATTTCTTGCTAGTGCAGCGATTGATTTCCGCTATAGCAGGACTCCAACAGGCGACAAACGTTTAACTAGCAGAGTACGATAGTCCAGTCAGTGAACTGGCCTGATTATGACGATACGATTTGAAGACAAACGGCTGGCTGACCGCGTGGTACGCGGAGAGCGCAACGCGGCGGAGGTATTTTTTGATACCTATTACCCGCGCGTGTACCGGTTTTGCGTGGTACGCATACGTGATGAAGCGGCCAGTGAAGACATCGCCCAGGAAACCATGCTGGCTGCACTGAAAGGTTTGCATACTTACCGGGGAGAGGCAGCGCTGTTCAGTTGGTTGTGCATGTTATGCCGGCATGAAATCAGCGCTTGGCTGGAAAAACATCGCAAGCATAACCATCAGCACATCGTGCTTGAAGACACAGAAGAATTGCAGCGCGCATTGGAAAGCTTGAGCAGTACCACAGATGAACAATCGCGGTTTGAGTTAAACCGATTGATCCACCTAGTGTTGGATCACTTACCGGAAGAACACAGCAAAATGTTGGAGTTGAAGTACATACAGGGTTGCTCGGTCAACGAGATAGCACAGCAGATGAATACAGGGCAAACCGCGGTGCAGTCCATGTTAGCCAGAGCACGGCGCGGTTTTCAGTCCGTTTTCCACGATCTGTCAGCGGAGATTACAGCGGTGGCCAATGGCACAGGGAATACACCATGAAAGACTTTGAAGACGACGATGCCATGCAGGAATTATTCGACCAGGCCGAGCCACGGTTGCAGCCATCCAGCGAGCGTATGAAAGCAGCGAAAGCGGATTTCATGGGAGCGTTCGACGATCAGCAGCAAGTAGTGCCAGATAAGAATACATTTTGGCGCAACAGTGGCATGGCGGCGGCAGTCTTATTATCGGTGCTTGCTTCATGGTTTGCCTTGCAATCGGATGAAGTTGAGAATGAAGTAGCCACAACCCTGGTCACGATAGAGTCGATTGAAGGCGAGGTAAACGTGAACGGAAATCGGCTGCAGGCTACAGCGAGTGGACAACTAATCGAATATGGCAGCAACATAGATACGGGTAGCCGCGGATTTATAAGAATTCAGCTTGCTAACAAGGCCTCTCTTCGTATTGATAGTAATTCGCGCATCACTCTTCACGATCAGCAGTTGGATTTGCATACAGGCCGTGTGTATTTCGACGCCCCTGGTGTTAATGACAGTATTACGGTGCACGCGGGTGATATCTCAGTGCGTGATATAGGCACTCAATTTGAAGTGCAGCGTGAGAGTGACAGCGTAACTGTAGGTGTGCGTGAAGGTGAAGTGTTGGTCAGCGGCGCTAATCGAACTGTATCAGCCAAAGCCGACGCAGAGCGTGCCCCCATTGTTGAAATCAATCAAGGAGTGGTGGGCGAAGCAAACCATGTATCACCACGTGACGAGCGCTGGAACTGGATTCACAAAGCGCCGGTAGATATGGCCCTTGAGACTGTGCATGGCTTTGCCCAGATAGCTGCGCGTGAAACCGGGCTCAGTCTTGAATACGCCAGCGATGCCGTGCGTCAAGCCAGCCAAAGCACGCGCTTGTCTGGTAAAATTCTGATTGATGACACGCTTGAACAACGCATTCAGGAAATCTTGCTGGCGGCAAGTTTCCAACGACTTGAAAGTAGCCAGCATACCCTGCGAATTGATTTTATCCGCTAGGCGCCAGCTGCTAGCCGGTGCTGCCCTAATACTAAGCCCGTATGCACTGGCGCTCGATGTACCGGTGTCACACGTTCTCGAGCAACTAAGCGCACAAGGGCAAAATGTTGTTTGGAGCTCGGTGCTGCTCAACGTTAGTAAACCGGTTCTGAATTCTGCAGGCAGCTCAATCGAGCAATTCTCTGAGGCACTAAAACCCCAGGGTTTACGGGTCAAACAAGCCTTGAATGGTAAAGACTGGGTAATTGTTCGCCGCGCTGTTGGTGAAACCAAACAACCACCTATGAGTAAACAGCGCGTTCCGCTGCTTATTGACGAAGTAGTCGTGCGTGCAAGCCGCTATCAATTCAAACAGCGAGAGCAAGAAGCGAGTTCGCAAACCATGCTGGCTGAGCAACTAGCGGCACTGCCCAAACTCGGTGACGACGTTCTCAGGCCATTAACTCGCTTGCCGGGAGTATCCAGCGTGGGTGTATCTGCGCAACCGCATATACGAGGGGGCTATCGCGATGAAACGCTGGTGCTCTTTAATGGCATTGAAATAGTAGAGCCCTATCACCTAAAGAATTTCCAAAGTCTTTTTTCAGCCATCAATCCCGCGATTGTTGACAGAGTAGATGTATACACCGGCAATTTTCCATCACGTTACGGCAATCGACTCAGTGGTGTGATGGATATTGCCCGTGTAGATGCCGCGCAGGGCGATCGGGCTGTTATCGGATTAAGTTTGCTAAACGCCTGGTTCAGTGCCATGGGAACCGTGCAAGAAGGGAGTGGAAGTTGGGCCTTGTCGGCGCGGCGCGGCAATCTTGACTTGATTATTGATGAGATCAACGATGATGTAGGTACGCCGAAATACTCTGATTACTATGGCCAGTTGAGTTATACATTGCCAAATGGGGATGACATCGAAGCAGGTCTTCTCTATCTCGATGGTGACGTAAAGCTGAGTGATTTTAGCAAGGGCCAGCTTAGCGAAAGTCGTTACAACAATCTGTTTTCCTGGTTGAAACTGGATCATGAGATATCCGAGACCCTGTATTCGCATTCAAGCCTGGCGTACACCCGCATAGACAGAGTTCGGTTCAGTGACGCACTCGCGCCTACCGAGTTGGGTGAAGACGCATTGTTTGATGACGATCTTGAAGCGGAGATGATTAAGTTTGATCAACGGTTTGAACTTGCTGTAAGCGACACTTTGAGCTGGGAATTTGGTGTGGGTTTGCAATACAACAAGGCTAGATTCGAATTTTTCGAATTCAGGTTCGCCGACATACCTCTACTGTCTACTCTGTTAGGCGTTCAGCCACAGAGTGTTGAGCAACAGCAATTTCCGGCTACAGACGAGGACGACGTCTGCTTTACAGGTGACGAAGACAGTTTCTGTTTTCTTGACCAGAAAAAAGGTCTAAGTGCCTATGGCTTTGGTAGCGTGCGCTGGCAAATCAATCAATACCTGTCTCTGGATGCCGGGTTGCGTGTTGACTATCAAGACTACGGCAATCTAAACAGTGAGCATCAGCTGGCACCGCGTGCGGCATTGGCTTATGCACCGCGACCAGAGCATATTTTTAGGTTATCAATGGGACGTTATGTGCAGGCAGAACTCATTCACGAATTGGCTATTGCCGACGGTTTCACTGACTATCAGTCGGCGCAGAAATCTGATCAATATGTGCTGGGTTATGAGTACCAGGCAGACAACGGCTTAATCATTCGTGCAGAGGCGTATTCCCGAAAAATCGCCAACCCCAAGCAACGCTCGGAGAATTTATTCAATCCATTTGTTCTGGTTCCTGAGCTGGCTGCTGATCGAGTGCCATTGTTTTTGGACAAAAGCAAAACACAAGGCTTTGAGCTCAGTGTTGATTACAACGTCAATGAACAATGGTGGCTGTGGGCGAACTATTCGCGGGTTAAAGTGCGCGACCACACTATTTTCTGGGAGCACAGGGCGTGGAACCAGGAAAACAGTGTGAATGCCGGTTTCGTATGGACAGGTCAGAAATACCAGGCTTCACTATCGGCCAGCTGGCATTCTGGTTGGCGTACTACATCCTTACCTTCAATTGTAGACCCGGGAGAGTCGGTGTTCTACGTCCGTAACAACGCAACACTGCCAGACTTTTTTAGTTTGGACGCCAAAATTGCCAGACGCTGGGAAAGCTCAAAACAGTCCACTGAGCTTTTCCTGGAAATTACAAACGCAACCGATCACAATAATGTTGGCTCGGTAGATCATGATTTTACCACTCTTGATAATGGCCAGATTGAGGTTCAAGCACGCAATGAATCGCTACTACCGCTGATACCAGTGATCGGAATCGTTTGGACGTTTCACTAGATTCGCACAACTAGACGTTTTTTTTCTATCGCTGCGATTGATTTTAAGTCAACTCCATACTCTTACCCCACAGATCGAACATGACCGGTGCGACCGGCTTGTTTGGGCTAGACAACACGGGAGAGAGATATGTTTCGACGAACAACAACACTTATTGGTGCCGTCGCGCTAGGCATGGCGTCAGTCGGTGCAATTGCAAAGAATCAAAAAATTATTGGTGGGGAAGAAGCACAAGCAGGCAACTATCCCTGGATGATTGCGCTGTTGGACGATAGTTCAGAACAAATGTGTGGCGCCAGCCTGATCAATAACAGCTGGGCAGTTACCGCAGCACATTGTGTTGAAGATGGACCGGCAGACGGCTTTAAAGTGTTTATTGGTGGCACTGATCTGCGCAATATGAATGACGGCGAAGTCATCGATGTGGTTAATGTAGTAGCGCATCCCGAATACGGCGATGACCATGATATTGCCTTATTGCAGTTAGCCACGCCGACTGCAAGAGGCGCAATTTCGCAAGCAACCACGCAACTCGATAATGGTTTGGCGGATGGCCAGACATTAAGAGTAATGGGTTGGGGGCTTACTTCCAGCAGTGAACAAGCACAAGGGTCAAACACCCTGCTTGAGGTTGATGTGCCGCTGCGCAATCGTCAGCAATGCAGTGACGCGTATCGCTCGAGCGACGACATTGAAATCACCGATAACATGATTTGCGCGGGTAGCGAAACAGAGGAAAAGGACTCCTGTAATGGTGACAGCGGCGGGCCACTGGTGGTCAGAGGCGATAACAACGAATGGCAATTACTAGGCGTCGTGAGCTTCGGCAGCAGTCTGGGCTGTGCGGCTAAAACCCACCCCGGCGTGTACACCCGGGTATCACGCTATTCAGACTGGATTTCGAGTACCACTAATGGCGTAACGATCAGTGGCGGCTATGATTTTGGCTACGTGCCAACGTCTATTGCAATTCAGGAGCAAATCAGTCTGAGCAATCAGGGCAATACAGATGTGCTGGTACAAGGTTTGAGCTTTGATGGTGATTCCTCATTCACGATTGTTGAAGACGGCTGCAGCCAGACTATGTTGGCGGGCAGTTCCAGTTGCGAGCTTACCGTGCAGTTTCTCAGTGAATCAGCAGGCGATAAGCGAGCGACCGTCAGCGTCAGCACAAGCAGCAGCGAGAGCGCAAATATCAGTGTCGCCTTGTCGGCAAACGCGTTGACCGCGGTTGATTTGGGTGCAGCAGCTGACAACACGACCTTGCAGTGGTGGAGCGGTGGTGACTCTGAATGGCTTTCTGACAGCGAAGAGGCCGCAGTGGAAGGCTCGGCAGCCAAGAGCGGCGAAATTTCTCATAACCAAAGTACCGTATTGCTAACCATTGTTAATGGACCACAACCGTTGTCGTTTCGATGGAAGTCATCTACGGAAGAAGAGTACGATAAGGTCTCGTTGTTGATTGACGGCAAACAAACAGCAAGCTTGTCGGGCGAAACTGAGTGGCAAGACGTCAGTGAGGAACTGGGTAATGGAACGCATCGCGTTGCCTGGGTGTATGAGAAAGACGAGTATGACGATGAAGCACCAAATGGTGTAACACGTAGGGACACGGTCTGGATTGACGGCGTAAGCTTGACAAGTAATGCCGGCACAAACACACCGCAGCCTAACGACACGCCGCAAACAAACACACCTGACCCGGCTCCCACGCCTGCACCAGCACCTGGGGGCAACAGTGCCTCTCCATCAGCCAGCAACAATAACGCAAGCACTAACAGTACAAACGGTTCCGGTGGGGGAGGTGGTGCGATGAGCTGGCCGATAGTGCTATCGTTGATTGTCTTCGCTATGTGGTCTGCGTTTTTTCGCAGCCACATCGTTAGCAAAAGAGAAGTGTAATGAAACTGTTGATACTTGGTTTAGTTGCAGTGCTTGGCAACGCTACAGTCGCTGCAAATGCAGCGCTGTCTGTTGAAGTGCTGCATTCGATTCGTGTTGAAGCAGACATCTTGCATTTTTCAGTCACCAGTCACGGGTGTACCCGCGCTGGTGACTTTCAACTGTTGAATGTCAGTCAGTCACCATTAAGGCTTAGCGTAATACGCATTAAACAAGATCGTTGTCGAAAAGCACCGAGTTTGATAGAACTGTCTATTCCACTGAATAACACTGACGAATATACAGTAAAGCGGTTTGAGCTACTCAATCCCCTTCAGCCTTTCGCAGGAATGAGCAGGCGTTAGAAATAAGTTGCTGTAGTAAGACCTAGGCTACAAAAGTTCGGCTGCTGTTATACAATTTTTCAGCTCGTTGCGTTGCGGTCAAAGATCGCAACGACTCATTAAACACTTCAACGTCATACACAGGTGTTGCGCCAATCGTATCGAGATTCTTGAGTATTGCAGGTAAATCGATACAGCCTTCACCAGGCAATTCTCGATGATTCAAGGTTTCCTCCATCACATCGCTCATTGGCTTAGCCAGAGCATCATCCAATTGAAACGCAAAAAAGTGTTCGCCAGGTACGGTCAAAAGATCATCTGGTACGCCGCCGCCGCGATGATGGTGCCAGCAGTCAAACATAATCCCGCCATTCGAACATCCGGCCTGCTTTACAATCCGCGCCGCCGTTTCCAGATTCGATACTTGATTAAAGGGCATAAACTCCAGGCTTACTCGCAAGTTTTCCTGTTGCGCGCGTTCACACAATGCGGCGAAACCATCCACGATCTGCTGTTCGGATTCCGGGTTTGCAAAACCAAGTGGCGCATTCACCAAGTCAGTACCCACCAAGTGCGCCAACTCAAACACATCGTTCATGCTGGCTTGCGTGCATAAGCTGATCGCATCATCCCCGGGTAAAGTGACGTTGCCTGGTAGCCAGTTGAACAAAGGGTCGATATCACTGACAAACAAACCATTGTCACGAACGCGTTGGGCAAATTCTTGATCGGATACGCCAGCGGCTTTTGCCTGCACGTAGAATGCGTTGTTTAAGGTGACCGCATCAAAGCCAGCACCAGCGGCGGCATCAAGAAAGCCTTCAAAGGAGACCCCATCCAGACTGCCCCAGCACAAAGATAATTGTTTTCCAGCACTC
>JBGCDE010000237.1:0-9903 GCA_045105115.1 Pseudomonadales bacterium
GGAACACAGGTATCGAACCGGTTCGATTCTGACATTTGGCGGTGGCACCAACGAAGTGCAGCGCGAAATCATTGCTGGTGCAGGGCTATGGATGCCTAGAGGGCGACTGTGACACAAAGCTGACCTTACACCCAAGACACGAATACAGGCAGAGACTAACAATGAATTTTGAATTAACTGAAGATCAACGAGAGGTGCAAGCACTGGCTCGAAAGATAATTGAAGATTACTGCTCAAACGAGCAATTGCGAGCGTTTGACAAAGGCGAGCGATTCGATGAGGCGCTCTGGCAGGAACTGGCCAAGGCTGGCCTACTGGGTATCGCCATAGAAGAGCAATATGGTGGTATGGGCTTTGACTTCGAAACCCTCTGTTTACTGGTTGAGGAAGTAGGGCGTTGCGTAGCTCCGTTACCTGTTGTGTCGAGTCTTGTTCTTGCCACACTAATGGTCCAGCGTTTCGCCGATGCGGATCTAAAAACGAAGATTTTGCCTGATGTAGCGTCTGGAAAAAGTCTGTTGATTGCTGCACTGTCCGAAACTGATGATGGCGGAGTATTCCCCTCGACAATGCAAGCAATAAAAACTGATAGCGGCTGGCAACTGGATGGCGAGAAGCACTTCGTGCCGTTTGCGTCTCGCGCTCAGATGCTTTTGTTGAGCGCGCGCACTGAAACTGGTGTTGCCTTGTATCTGCTGCCGGCCGATTCGAAAGGCGTAAGCATGCAACAACATACGAGCACGGCGGGTGAGAATCAATACTCCCTAAGCTTGCAAAGTGTTGAGCTAGGTCCAGAGCAGTGTTTGCTCTCAGGGGAAAAAGCACAAACCGCACTTATCGAAATAAACAATCTGGGCGTTGCAGCCAGCTGTGCGCAAATGCTTGGTATTTGCGATGTGATGCTGCGAACCACCGCCGCCTATACATCTGAGCGTGAACAATTTGGCGTCAAGGTGGCCACGTTTCAGGCCGTTGGGCAAAGAGCGGCAGACAGCTATATAGACGTAGAATGCTTAAAACTGGTAACTCAAAAGGCAATTTACGCAGTTGAGCATGAATCCCCGAAAGAAGCGCTGTCAGCCTGCTTGGTTGCTAAAATATGGGCCGGCGACGCAGGTCATCGTGTAAGCCATGCGGCACAACACTTGCACGGCGGTATGGGGGTTGATCGTGATTACTCATTATGGCGGTATTGCCTGTGGGCAAAACAATTGGAATTGACGCTGGGCAACAGTGCTGAGTTAACCGAACAATTAGGTGCGGAAATAGCGTCTGAATTTAAAATGGCGGTGAGCTGATTCGCGTTTGAGCTCAAACCGCAATAAAGGCCTTAGCATCATGCGCGCAGGATTTTCATGGAATCAGTTCCACCCAAGGCGCCTGTAATGCTGCCTTTGGTAAGAATTACGCAGTCGCCTTCGCTGATCAGCCCGCGTTTTTTAAGTTCATTCATGGCTTCATCGTTCACCGTATCCACAGGATACGTGTGCGCGTCGAACGGGATCGAATACACGCCGCGGTATAGTGAAACTCTTCTTCGGGTTGAGGTTTGTCGGCTAAACGCATAAATGGGAAGGCCGGTACTTAAGCGCGACATCCATAATGGGGTGGAACCCGATTCCGTCAAACAAATAACCGCTGCAACGCCTTCAAGATGATTGGCCGCATAAATTGTTGACATTGCAATGGCTTCATCGATTCTCTGGAAGTTTCTTTCCAGTCGGTAGCCTGAACGATGAGTTGACGGTTCTTTCTCTGCGCCTATGCATGTTTCGCTCATTGCTGTTACTGCTTCCAGTGGAAACTGGCCCGCGGCGGTCTCGGCTGAAAGCATCACGGCATCGGTACCATCTAACACTGCGTTCGCAACATCAAACACCTCTGCCCGAGTGGGCATTGGATTATTGATCATTGTTTCCATCATTTGGGTGGCGGTTATAACGCATCTATTCAGTTGTCTGGCCCGCTTGATCAGATACTTCTGCACACCGATTAGTTGTGGGTCACCAATTTCCACACCCAGGTCGCCACGGGCAACCATGACAGCGTCAGACGCGAGAATAATATCGTCTAGAAGCGCTTTGTCGGCGACGGCCTCTGCTCGCTCAATCTTGGCCACAATGCGTGCTTGGCTGTGTTCTGCCATCATGGCGTTTCTTGCTTGATTGATGTCATCTGCGGTTGATGGAAAGGAAACCGCTACATAATCCGCGCCAAGCTTTGCGGCCGTTTGCATGTCTTTGTGGTCTTTGTCTGTAAGCGCCGGTGCAGACAATCCACCGCCGAGTTTATTGATGCCCTTTTTGTTGGATAAGGTTCCACCAAACAGTACTTTGCAGTGAACCCGGGTAGCTTCGATGCTGACAACTTGTAATCGTATGCGACCGTCGTCCAGAAGCAGTGTATCGCCAGGCTCACATTGCTGAGTGAGTTCCTTGTAATCAACACCGACCATATGCTGGTCACCTTTTTGCTCACCCAGCGAGGTATCGAGGCAGAACAAATCGTTGCTTTGTAAGTCGATAGAGCCGCCACTGAAGCTCTGGATACGAATTTTCGGCCCCTGCAGATCCGCCAGTATCGCCACGCAAGTATTGGCTGCCTCACTCAATTCGCGTATCTGGCGAGCACGAAGAATATGATCTTCGCTGCGTCCGTGCGAAAAATTAAGACGAAAAACGTTAACGCCTGCGCCAATCAGACCTTCCAGCACACCGGGCCGGTCAGTGGCGGGTCCAAGCGTGGCGACAATTTTGGTTCTACGGCTCAAACAAACTCCATTAGTGCTAAGGTCTTGTGAAACCGACCTTATACGATGTGGTCAGCCATATAAAGCATGTGTCAGCGTGATTTTTGCCTACACCTGTTTGGGAACAACGCTTTCTTGACGCTTATTCCCGACTTGCACTTGGCCAAAAACTTGACTTTACTTAGATCATTCCAGTCAAAAGAGTGCTTACTAAATGGACCTTAGTATAGCCGATGTAGAACGTACAATTTTGGAAGCGATCAGGGCAGATGCGCTGACATTGCCGACTCTTCCCGATGTAGCGTTGCGAGTCAAAGAAGTCGCTTCTAAACCAGAGACCGACATAAACGGACTGTATCGAGTGATTTGCACCGATGCTTCTGTTTCTGCGCGTATGCTAAAAGTGGCTAATAGCCCAGCCATGCGGCGCAGTGAAAGTGAAGTTACTGATCTAAAAGTTGCGCTCACGATTATGGGTACAAAATACGCCAGCAACCTTGCACTTGGCGTCGCAATGGCCCAGATGTTTCAATCCAAGAAAGCCGTTGTTGATAAGCACTTGAAAGCTACCTGGCAGCTTAGCTCCGAAGTCGCAGGCCTGTCTCAGGCGTTCTGCCAGTTTGCCACTGGTTTGGAACCCTCAGTTGGTATGCTTGCGGGCCTGGTCCACAGAATTGGTGCTTTGCCCGTGCTTAGCTTTGCTGAACAGAATGAGTCACTGGCCAACGACGAATCTCTCTTGGTGGAGGCGGTAGAAGCCTTGCACCCGTATTTGGGCAGCCAGATTCTTAGAAAGTGGGGTTTTAGCGACTCAGTTGTCGATGTTTGCGATCAATACCTCAATTTTGGGCGAGAGCGCGAGACAGCAGATTACGTTGATGTTGTTACAGTAGCAGTGCTTGAGAATTCAGGTAGCACAGATCAAGCGCTGGTTAATGTTGATCGTGCCAAAGTCGGCGCATATGCCCGCTTGAACATGGACCCGGATAGCGGTGGTATTGGTACTGTTGAAATTTCGGGAACCGCTTCAGATGCCGCCTGGGCTATGGGTTAACTACTGAAGGGTGCGTCGCGGCGCCAGGTGATTTAGCAGCACTCCTACTTCCTGCGGTCTGCGTTAACGCCCTAAGTTAAAGCCATTTTTGTACAATTCAACGAAAGCGCGACCAATCACATCAATCACTTCTTGCACTGAACTGGTATTTTTCAAATCACCAATTCGATACTCGATCGCACCGGTATCGTCTGCTGACTGAACACTAATAATAGCAAGTTGCTCGTCGCCAACGATGTTCGAATAACGAAAGCGGATAGTGCGTGCTTCATTATCAATCTTGATGAACTCTGCTATGGCATGTTTTGCAAGCTGATAGTCTTCGTTACTTTCTGATTTATCTCTGACAATATCAGAGATTCGACGTACAAACGCATCAACTGCATTGGCAAGCTGATGCCAGTGTCGACTGTTAGTTACGGATGTCTGCGAATGACCAAGCTCGCTGGCTGCCAATTCGGCGGTTCTTTCCGCATGCAAGTTGATTTCGAGATTAGCAAATACACTCGGGTCAACCAGTTGAGTTACTTCCTGACTTGTATTGATGAAAAGCAGACCGAAACGTGGCCCGTGTTCGGTTGTTTCTTTATGGCATATTAGTGCGCTGCCACTAACTGATCGTCCAGAAAGCGATAAAACAAAATCCAGCTTGTCGAGTAGTTCGCTGTCGAGTGTACGGCAGATAAAGCTCAAGCCATTTTCGCTGAAATCCACTGCAACACAAGATTCGAATCGTCCCAGACCACCAAAATGGTGTTTGCGCACTTTGATTTCGGTGCCGGGTATAACGTGGCGCGAATCACGACGCCGTTCGTCGACTTCTTCTTTATTGCTATCGGGCTTGTTCTTCATGGCTCATCCTTGGCGCATGTGAGTGAGCACGCAGAAATTCGTGCCTCTACTATTGGTTTAGTCTATGTGGAAAGCGATTTCCAGTTCTTGGCCGCAGGCGGCGGAACCGATCAGTGGTTACCAATACCGAACGCGGCCAAGATCCACATGAATAAAATCATTTTCAGGATACAGGCCGACGCCACCGAGCTTCAATGCGACGGCGGCCTTGTGAAGGGTTTCCAGAGAAGTGCCAGGCAATCGTATATCGATGGCTTTACCGAGTATGTGTTGGCTCTTGCGCGCAACCTGACGACCTGCCTCGGCCAAGCTTTGATTAGTTTGCGGCGAACGATAGCCTGAGATCACTTCAAAATCAGCGGTGCTGCCAACGGACTCCCGCAGTGTATTCAACAGCTCAAATAAGCGCGGGTCGATATCAGCCACCTCATTGCGCCGGTGATCGCGCAACAGACTGTTTAACTGCTGCAAACTAGACTTAACAAACTGGCCGTTGCGCCAGTAGGTGATGCGCAGGCTTTCGCCAGTATGTAAATTGTGGAAGCCAATTGATTTGCTGTGTTGTGCCGCATTGTTGGCGTGTAGATTTGATACTGGCGCGATAGCGCCGAACAACAGTAAAGCAAGAATCAAAAAGCGGCTACACAACGCGGTATCAGGATTTCGTTGCAATGGCATTGTGCGTGGCTTTAACTGTTCCGTATGCCAAAGTGGTTGACGGCGTGATTGGGTCGACCTGTTGCGGATTGGAATCAAGGTTATAAATATCCTGTCGATTTTGCAGCGCACCATCATCGTCCACCCAACTGGTCCAGTAAACATAATGTACTGGTAAAGTTTCGCGAACCTTTACCGTGCGTGTTTTGCTGGAATTCAGTAAAGATGCCATCTCTGCCTCTGTGTACTGTGACTCCAACACGTATTTGGCCAGTCTCTCTGGCTGTTCAAGTCGGACGCACCCGGAACTGAGTGCTCTTATTTGCCGGTCGAAAAGGCCTTTGGCGTTTGTGTCGTGCAGGTAAATAGCGCGGCTGTTTGGTGTTACAAATTTTACCTTGCCGAGCGCGTTACGCGGGCCTGGAGCTTGCTTCATCCTGTAAGGGAAATCATTGCGCATTGAAGACCAGTCGATGGAAGCGGGATCTATCTGTTGCTTGCTATTCCAGTCAGCGTACACAGCGATATTGCGTGAGCTCAGATAGTCAGCCTGTTTGATTTGCCTTGGAATCAAATCTCGGTAGGCAATCTTTGGTGGAACATTCCAGCCCGGATTGAGCACTACGCTGCTAAGCTCTGAGCTGAATTGCGGGGTCTGGCGACTGGTTTTGCCAACAATTGCTTTCAGTGTTAACACGGCTTCATAGCGCTCATAAACGGTGACTTGGAAGGCAGGAATATTGGCGATCAGATATCGGTCACCAAGTGACGCGTCCAGTGCAGCCATTCGTATCAAGTTTGTGCGCAGTCTTTTTTCCATCCAGGCTGCATCCTGCTGCAGTGCACTTATGCTCAGATCATCCAGCTGGCCGCTCTGTGGTAATCCGAAGCGTTTTTGAAAACGCTTTAAGGCAGGTTCCAGCTGCACCATGAGCTTTCCAAGTTCAGAATCGCTCGTGGCAAACTGCGCGACGGTTACGTGTCTTGCTGAGCACACCTCAGAGGCAACTCTGCCCAGTGTTACTTCGTCGTTGATTAGATCGCCCTGCAGCCAAAGCAGGTATGCGGCCAGTTCTGGAGTAATCTCACTCTTAGAGCTAGCGCACCAATACCCTGAGTCGCTAAGCAAACGATATTGGATGTAATGGCTAAACATGGCGCTGTATTGGGGCCATGGATTGTCCAGTAAAAGCTCTTCTATGGAATTTGTTTGCTCGTCTTGTTGATAGCGAGCAACAATCAATTTTGCGTATTGGTTTTTACTCGGACTTCCCAACCAGTGTGGGGTGGCACCACTGAGGTTGGCAGAAACAGCCGCGTGCAAGCTATTCCCGGCCCAACTTGCCTGGCTGCCCAGGGTGAGTGAAATCAACAAAGAGAATAATTTGAGGTAAGGCGTTTTTACATTGTGCGATTGTTCACGAAAAGTAGATGATTGTTTCTTGTAGGTTGAGACAATATTTTTCATGCAGCCCCTGTTGATTTAATTGCGGTTCACATAAGGTGTGTGACGAAGATCACACTAAATGCGTAAATCGTTCAAAAAGTGTACTGCACTAATTCACATTTCGCCGGTTTTTGGCGATGAGTGGATGAACAAGGAAGGTATTTGGCCGTTTGTCGATCTTGAATATGTGGCTATAGTTAATGTGTTGTCTTGGGATTCTTTGTTGCCATTGATCGGCACTAGAAAGACAGCAGCTGTAAGGTGTTTGAACAAAAAATGGACGTTTTTTCGTACGGCATAATATGACTCTGCCTCTTTATAACTTTCTTATCCGCTTGCTGACGCCGTTGATACTGCTGCGCCAACTTGTCAAAAGCGTAAAAGAACCTGCGTACCGACAACGCCTGGCCGAACGCCTTGGCTTTTGCCCGCATCACATACCGCAACAAGCTATCTGGATTCATGCCGTTTCTGTGGGCGAAACAGTCGCCTGCGTTCCTCTTGTCGCTGGCTTGAGAAAGCGCCATCCTGAGCACCGTATACTCATTACCACTATGACACCCGGTGGCAGCGAACAAGTGAGGCGCAGCTTCGGTGATACAGTAGATCACGCGTATTTACCTTATGATTTGCCAGGAGCGATGCAGCGCTTCGTTGAACGTTTGCAACCGTACATGTGTGTCATTATCGAAACTGAATTGTGGCCAAACATGATTCGTGAATGCGCGAGAAACAATGTGCCAACCGCTTTGGTCAATGCCCGACTATCAGAGAAATCTGCGCGCGGTTACGCTCGTATTCCCAACATCGTGAACGAAATGTTTGCTGGGCTAACTATCGTCGCCGCGCAAGGCGAAACCGCCGGGAATCGCTTTCTTGCCTTGGGTCTGGATGAGGATAAATTGCATATTGGCGGCAGCATAAAATTCGATTGCATACTTGATGATGTGACCAAAAGACGTGCTGTGAAACTGCGTAAATCCTGGGACCCTGAAAGTTCGCGACCTATCTGGATTGCCGCTAGCACCCATAAAGGGGAAGAGGCCATCATTCTTGATGTGCATAAAAAGTTGCTGACCCGACACCCTGACGCACTGTTGGTGTTGGTACCGCGACATAGGCATCGCATGGAGTCGGTGTTTAAATTGTGTCAACGCAGAAATATGACGGTTATTCGCAGATCTCGTGCGCAGGCTGTTAGCGATTCATCTCAAGTGGTACTTGGTGACACTATCGGTGAACTTAGCTTATTGTATGGTGCTTGTGATCTTGCCTTTGTTGGTGGCAGTTTGGTGCCGCGCGGTGGTCACAATATGATTGAACCTGCGGCATGGGGCTTGCCAATCGTTTGCGGCACAAATACCTTTAACTTCCCTGAGGTGGCTGCCGCCTTGAGCCGTTCAGGCGGCCAACTTTGCGTTCATAACGCCCAGCAACTTCTTGTGCAACTAGAGCGCTTGCTGCCTGACGTTAGTGGCCGCCGCATAGTGGGTGAGGCAAATCGTGCCCTGGTCGCGAGCCATCGTGGTGCCGTTGAAAAGCAATTATCCATTCTGGATTGTCTGGTATCTGACGCAGCCTGATCTGGCCCTTTAACAAAATCGCAACGGTGTTCCAGCCTAGTCTGGGGTAATGTGCTTCAATAACGAAGCATTCGGCGGTCTTTAGAGACTGGAGGTAACATGTACGACCTAATCATACGAAACGGGCTTGTGGTAGATGGCACAGGTAGTCCGGCAAAGAGCGCAGACATTGCGGTGAAAGACGGTTTGATTGCCGCGCTTGGTAATGTTGAGAGCAGCGACAGTGCGGCCACCAAAGAAATTGACGCTAATGGTTTGCTAGTCGCACCCGGTTGGGTGGACACCCATTCCCATATGGATGGGCAGGCCAGCTGGGACGCGTATTGCAGCCCTGCTAATCATCACGGAATTACCACACTGGTAATGGGCAACTGCGGCGTAGGTTTCGCGCCGTGCAAACCCGATGCGAAGTCGCATCAGGAACTTATCGAAGTGATGGAAGACGTGGAAGACATTCCAGGTGCAGCTCTGGATGAGGGTATTAGCTGGGACTGGGAGAGCTTTCCTGAATATCTGGATGCCTTGGACAAATTCCCGCGAGCGATCGATATCGCGGCACAGGTTCCACATTGCGCGATTCGTACCTATGTTATGGGCCAGCGCGGAATAGATAACGAAGACGCAACAGCGGAAGATGTTGCACAAATGGCCGCACTGGTTAAAGAAGGCATCGAGGCGGGCGCTGTTGGTTTTACAACCTCAAGAACCGAGCTGCACATGACCCGACATGGCGCTGTTATGCCAGGTACGTTTTCAACGGAAGAAGAGTTGCTGGGTATCGGCAAAGTAATAGGTGAGCTTGGTACCGGCATCTATGGCATGAATTCTGACTGGTATAACTGGGAAGAAGAGCTGGACTGGATGAAGCGCCTGTCGATAGAGAATCAATGCACCCTGAATTTTGTATTGTTCTATCAAAACGAAGAAGCCTGGGCTCGTGTGCAGGAGATATTTAAGTACGTTGAGAAAGCCAATGCTGAGGGCGCCAAACTGGTGGCTCATGTTGGTGTACGCCCCGTGAACGTTCTGATGAGCTATCACGGTACTGTGCATCCGTTTTTTCTGCATCAAAACTTCGGGCCACTGATGGCTTTGACGCCTGAAGAGCGCATTGAAAAACTGCGTGACCCGGAGTTAAAAGCTAAAATTCTTGCCGAGCCGACCCCGTCGATGGGTAATGAAGTGGCTGATCGTATGGTGACAGACTTCGACACTATGTATGAACTGGGTGAAGATCCAAACTACGAGCCAGACCCATCTGAAAGCATTGCAAACAAAGCAAAAGCGGCGGGTGTAAGCCCTCAGGAATACGCCTATGATGCGCTGCTAAAAAGAGACGGCAAAGCGATGCTGTATTTCCCGTTTATGGGTTACGGCAATGGTGATTTGAGTCGACAATTGAGCATGATTCGACATAAAGATGCAGTGCTAAGTCTGGCTGATTATGTCTCCCACGGTGGTGTGTTGAGTCCCGTATCCATACCAACCTACTTGTTGTCGTACTTTCCTCGTGACCGTTATCGCGGCGAGCGCGTACCTGTTTTAGAGGCCGTTAAGTTGC
>JBGCDE010000238.1:0-23575 GCA_045105115.1 Pseudomonadales bacterium
AAGCGAACAGAGGGCTGGCCTGTTGCCCTACAAACCGTTCGGCGCTGGTTAAGCGACGGTATGTC
Organism: Pseudomonadales bacterium; assembly: GCA_045105115.1. Lineage (GTDB taxonomy): Bacteria > Pseudomonadota > Gammaproteobacteria > Pseudomonadales > JAUIET01 > JAUIET01. Next base: position 66 of record JBGCDE010000238.1, read on the forward strand.
GATAGACGAAACACTACAGCAACTGTCAGGCAGAAACTCTGATTTGATTGACTACTTCCTGGAACAAGTATTTGAATCTTTACCGGAAGATGTTCAACATTTTTTAGTGTGCACCTCAATACTGGAGCGTGTGAATGGCGACATTGGTGGCGAGTTATGCGCGGCAACCAACGGTTGGTCTGTGCTGGATACTCTCACACAAAAGGACTTATTCGTACAGGCACTGGACCTGCAAAAAGGCTGGTATCGCTACCACCGACTATTTACGGAGTTTCTCAGAGAAAGACTCACTCGCCTGGGTCGGCAAACTCTCGCAGATTTGCATCAGCGCGCGGCTAATTGGTTCATGCACAACGACTATCCTGCTGAGGCACTTCAGCACGGTATGGCCAGCCAAAATTTTGAATTCTGTGCTGAAATTCTGGAATCACTTGGCGGTTGGCACTACGCGCTTAAGGGCCACGTATCACTGGTTCAAAGTGTGCTAGAGCCACTCTCCGAGACTGAACTGCAGCGCTTTCCAAGGATGTGGCTGGCGAAAATATATCTTGCTGTACGGCTGGGCAAAATGGAATTGGGCGAGCGCGAGATTCACCGTTTTCAAAGTCACTATCTACCAACTGCAGACCTGCAAGGCGAGCTAATGGCTGAAGCGCAATTAATGAGCGCTACAATCGACCGCTATGGTGACCGGCCTGTTACCAGCGAAAGCCTTAAAGAGCTCGAGACTCTGGGCAACCATTTGCCGTCAGATAATAAACTACTGCACGCCGTTCGCTGTAATCTCTTGTGCGCGCTATACCGAGATTTGGGTCACTTTGAAGAATGCATGGCGGTTGGAGATCAAGCCATTTCACATTATCGGGAAATGGGTTTTGTTTACACCGAATCATTCATCTACTTCCATGAAGGGCTGGCCTGTTTACGCCAGGCCAGACTAAGGGATGCCGAATCGCTGTATAGTGAGGGCTACAACATCGCGCTAGACATGTTTGGTGATGAGTCTGACCTGGCAGCCATAGGCCACGCTTTTCTAGCCGAAGTTTGTTACGAAAAGAACGATTTGCACGATGCGAAAACTCATCTGGTTAAAGCAATTCCTCATATAGAGCGCGCAGACGCCTGGCTGGATGTGTATGCTGCGGCGTACCTCACACAAATGAAATTACATTGGGCCCAAGGTGAGACCGAGGAACTGGAGCGCACCGTGGCCCGAGCCAAGTCTGTAGCCGTGAACCGGGGGCTTACCAGGCTGCATCGAATTGTTGACCTACAGTCTGCAGAGCTGGCACTAAAAGACATAAGCTGGAAACAACAGGCGGCAGCAACCTATATTGAATCAGGCCGGCAAGCTGACGTGGCGAGCGACGAAATTGGCCGGCCAATTGCCAGCCGTATCATCGCTCGTACATTGTTAGCCGAAAGCAAATTTGAGGAAGCAATTGCCTATCTGGAGGAAAAACTGAAAGAGGCACAGGCGGGGCAACGAGTGCAGTTTGCAGTGTCACTCAGCATCCTGCTCGCGATTTCACTTTGGCTTGCGAACAGGAAAGAGCGGTCTATTGCGGTGTTTGAGTCTGCAGTTTCAACAGCCATTTTTGAGGGTAACAAGCGGCCTTTTATTGATGAGGGGCCTCTGATTTCTGGCCTTATTCGTGAAATCAGCAGCGGTACTGAAAACAGACGTGGCAATCGACTTAGAGATGCGTTCATCGCTGAACTCTCTGCAGAACTATGGTCGGAATCGGCTGTTGGAGAACAACAAGACCATGTTTTGAGCCCTCGGGAGAGAGAAGTGCTCACCCATGTATTGAAAGGTCGGTCCAACAGAGAAATCGCAGAAGCTATCCCACTGTCGGTAAACACCGTAAAGTTTCATCTCAAAAACGTGTTCGAAAAGCTCGGAGTAAGGTCGCGAAAAGACGCCGTTTCAACTGCGATCAGAAATCGTCTGGTTTGATTTCACCAAACTCTACCTACCCATATTTACGTACCACCCTACCCCGGGCGGGTGTTCAGTAATGGAAACCGGCTGATTAGAGTGAACAGTGTAAAGTAATGATGGTTACACAACATAACACTGTACGCCGGAGAATTTTTGCCATGAACCTGTATGAACAACACAGAATGCGATTGCCGTTTGCACGCAGAGCTTTCCCACTTACGCTAATGTGTGCCGCGTTTGCTCAGGCACAACCGTCAATTGTGCTTGAAGAGGTGATAGTCACGGCCGAAGCTCGAGCAGAAAACCTACAAGATGTACCGGTTGCGGTCACTGCATTTTCGGCCCAGGACATTGTCGACGCTGGCATTGAATCCACAGCAGATTTCATTGCACTCACCCCCAATGTGTCATTCGACGACTCCTTCACTGTAGGTAACAGCTTCGTCTCAATACGAGGCGTCACGCAAATTAACAATGCTGACTCTCCGGTCGCTATAGTGGTTGACGGTGTACCACAAAACAATCAGAAGCAGTTCAAAATGGAACTGTATGACATAGAACGAATTGAGGTTTTGAAAGGACCACAAGGCGCGCTGTACGGACGTAATGCCATTGGCGGCGCGGTGAACATCATCACCAAATCACCCAGTGATGAATTTGAAGGCAATATCAAATTGGGCGTGGGGAATGGCGGTTCAAAGAAAATTCAGGGCTCTGTCAGCGGGCCGATTATTGAAGACACCTTACTTTTTCGTTTGTCGGGTTCCTACAAAGACAGCGATGGTCTGATTGACAACACCTTTCTAAACACAGAAGTCGATTTCGTAGAATCGACTGATATTCGCGGCAAACTTCTGTGGCACGCGAGTGACTCTCTGAGCATTGATTTTCGTGCAGCCACCTCATCACTTGAGGGTGGCGCTATTTACGACTCTGCATTCTGGAACAACACCGGGCCAGGTAACACCAATCAGGAACGCTTTCCGGTCAGCGACATTCTGGGCACCAGCGACCGAAGCATCGACGAATTGACTGTTAAGGTTGACTGGCAAACCAACGCCGGATCCTTGATGTACATAGCGGCTTACACTGATATAAAGGAAGACTATTTTGGTGATCTTGATTTCTGTAACCCGGTCGACTGCCCTGCAGGTTTTTTTGGGCTGGGCCAGGTAGACCAAATGCAAGACTTGCAGGTTGAGCTGGTAAGCCATGAGCTACGCTGGACCTCACCGGCTGACAGACAATTTCGTTGGGCCGCTGGTGCTTTCTGGATAGAAACCGAACGCACACTTTCCACTGTGGCAACACTGGTAGATGCGGGCAATTTCCCAATCGTTATGAGCACAGAAGACAATGACAACACCGCATCTGCAATTTTTGCGCAGTTCGAATACGACATTACCGAGCAACTGGAATTGTCTGCGTCAATTCGTTATGACGAAGACGAACGTGAACAAACCGATGTAGCAACTGGCGTCAGTCGCGAAACAAGCTTTGATGCCACCCAGCCCAAAGTCACTCTTACCTGGACACCCGCAGAAAGCCAGTTGCTGTACGCTACTTATGCGAGAGGCTTTCGATCGGGTGGCTTCAACGGAATTGGTGGCAGGGAGTTTGATGATGAAATTGTCGACAACTTCGAAATTGGCTATAAATCTAAATGGTTGGGTGACCGCCTGCTGTTTAATGCTGCAGCCTATCGCGCTGAAAGCAAAGATTTTCAATTCTTCTTCGTAGATGTTAATGCAGGTGGCGCCCAGGTAATCGACAATCTGGATGAAGTGACGCTCACCGGTTTGGAACTGGAAATGGAGTTTGTGGTAGCCGCAGGCTGGTCTGTGTTCGGCGCTCTAGGTATTCAGGACTCTGACATTGAAGAGATTGACCCAACACTTCCGGTACCAGCAGATATCGGTAACCGCACGCCGAAAACCACTAAGAGTACGCTGAACGTCGGAGCACAGTTCGAATACGCCGTAAGCAGCACCTTAAACGGCATGCTTCGAATAGACTTCGAACGCCGCGGCGACAAGTACTGGCACCCCGACAATGTTGACGTGATGGACGCGGTGAATATTCTGAACGCACGCGCAAGCATCAGTACCGAGAACTGGCAGATCAGCATTTGGGGCCGCAATCTGACCGACGAATTCTACTTTGAAGATTTCAACGCGCAACCGTTCACTGGTTTACCCTGGAACACCGGCTTCCCTACCCGCCCCCGATCCTACGGGCTCGAATTTGCCTACATCTTTTAAGTAGGACAGCGTTCATGAACGAATCCAGCGATCGCTTTAGCGCAAGTGGCTTGCGTATCGGCATTGATGTTGGCGGTACCAATACGGATGCGGTACTAATGCGTGGCAAACAGGTGCTCGCATACTCCAAACAGGCAACCACCGCAGACGTTACATCTGGCGTTAGCAACGCCATTAGCTCAGTATTGGCGCAAACCTCGCTTGCGCCAGCTGAAGTGGGCTCAGTGATGGTGGGCACCACACATTTTGTGAACGCATTTGTGCAACGCCGCGAATTGCAGGAAGTGGCTATTGTTCGGGTTGGCTTGCCAATGACGTCTGGCATACCTCCATTGGTGGACTGGCCGGATGATTTGCGCACCCACATTGGTGAGCACATATTCATGATTGGCGGAGGTAGCTACTACACAGGTCAAGAATATGCCGCGCTTGACTACAAGGCCCTTACAGACGCAGCACAAACCATTAAGAAGCGCGGCCTAAAAGCCGTAGCTGTTTCTTCAGTATTCGCGCCTATCCGGCCCGATCTTGAAACAAAGGTTGAAGAAATTCTTAGTCAGGCATTGGATAACGTGCACATTACCTTGTCTCACCAGGTGGGTGGCATTGGGCTGGTTGAGCGCGAAAACGCGGCCGTGATAAACGCCACCCTTCAGACCTTGGCGAACAAAGTGGTGTCGGCACTGGAAAATGCGATTGAGTCGCTGGGGCTAAATGCAAAACTGTATCTGACTCAGAATGACGGCACATTGATGGGCACCGATATCGCCAGACAATACCCAATTACCACCTGTGCGGCCGGTCCTACCAACAGTATTCGAGGCGCGGCCTTTTTAAGCGACCAGCAGGATGCGGTCGTTGTAGACATTGGCGGCACAACTACCGACGTAGGTGTGCTGTCGAAAGGCTTTGCACGTGAAACCAGTGACGCATTCGAAATGGGTGGCGTACGGACTAACTTCAATATGCCGGATGTAGTGTCCGTGGGTCTTGGTGGCGGTACGGTGGTTCATCAGTCTGCAGACGGCGAACTGTCACTTGGTCCGGATTCGGTGGGTTATCGTATCAGCCAAGAGGCGCTGGTTTTTGGTGGGAACACACTGACCACTACCGACGTAGCTGTATTCCGTGGCCAGCTTGAAATTGGTAACAGAGATTTACTCAACGAGCTACGCGCGGATAAGAGTGAGCGTGTCTCGCGGTTAGCTCATGACATTGTGGAATCAACGGTGGACCAACTGAAAACCAGCGCTGCCAACATACCTGTCATTTTGGTGGGCGGGGGAAGCGTCTTGATTGATGGCGACTTGAAAGGCGCTTCGAAAGTTGTAAGACCTAAATTTGGAACCGTGGCGAATGCGATTGGCGCGGCTATTGCACAAGTTGGCGGTCGGCTAAAGCGCCTCATTGACTTCGATGCAGAAGGCGGTCGGGACGTTGCCATTAAAAACGCCATTCAAGACGCAACTGCCAATGCGATTGCGGCCGGTGCCATCGCCGAGACGGTTGAAGTAGTTGAGATTGAAGAACTGCCTATGCCGTATATGCAAACTGCCGCCAAGGATGTGCGTATTCGTGTAGTTGGTGACTTAGACGTTTGATAGAGATCCACCATGCGAATTGATAATGTAGAAATGATCAAAGACCTTACTCGCGGCGCTGTGTTACTTGGTACTGGCGGCGGTGGTGATCCATACATTGGGCAATTGCTGCTGCAACAGGAGGTGCGTGAAGGGCGGCACGTTAAAGTCATATCTGCCCACGAGCTTGATGACGACGCGCAAGTAGTCAGTATTGCCGGCATTGGCGCACCGACTGTTCTCGTCGAACACCTTCAGGCTAAGGGCGTGTGCGAACAGCTATTGCAAAAAATGGAAAAGCTGTTGGGGCGGCGCGTTGATGCGATTATCCCTGCCGAAGTGGGCGGGCTTAATTCGATAATACCATTAGCGCTGGGCGCTCAAGTTGGTTTACCCGTGGTAGATGCCGACGGCATGGGACGCGCTTTCCCTCATATTGAGATGGTCACATTTAGCGTGTACGGCAATAGCGCGTGCCCAATGGTTATACAGAATGAGTTAGGCGACACGGTGGTTATTGAGCAAGCCACGTCGGACCGCAAAGCGGAAGACATTGCCAGAGTAGTAGCCGGCACTCTGGGGGCAATGGTCTACAGTGCGCTCTACCCCATGAGCGGCAAAGACGTAAAAAACAAAGCAATACTCGGGTCAATATCTTATTGCCTTGAAATTGGTCGGGGAATCAGAGAGTCGCGCGCAAATTCCGCTGACCCTTTCGAGGGTTTAATGAGCTTATTGAACAAGGCCGACCTTGAGCGCTATGCCACCTTATTGTTTGACGGCAAGATCGTAGACATACAACGTGAAACACGCGATGGTTGGCATTTCGCCACGGTAGAAATGCGAGGCCTGGATAATTCGCTAGACGTGTTCACACTTGAGTTACAAAATGAATACCTGACTGCACAGCGCAACGGCGAAACAGTCTGTCTTGTACCAGACTTAATTGCCACTTTGGATAGAGAAACAGCGGAACCGGTTACAGCGGAAAAGTTGAAATATGGACAGCGCCTGAAGGTAATTGGTCTTTCTGCGGCACCTATAATGCGAAGACCTGAATGCTTGGAAGTTTTTGGGCCCAAGGCATTTGGGGTAGACGAGCCTTTCGTCCCCTTGGAGGAACTAAGTCGCTAAGCACCAAAGCAAAACCTGCTTCAGCATGAATAGTCGATAGAGAAACACAAATAGGAGTGCGGTTGGCTACGCGAAGTTCTAATCAGGTTCGCGATAAGGTTCCAATGCAAGAGGCAAACAATCGAATGTTCACCGCATAAGCTAATTCTAATTTTTAGCTTACAACCGAAGCATCACTATCAGCAAGCGAATACACAAATCTGACGGCTGGACCTGGGGCCCATTTTCCACAAGAGTCCCACTACCGCACAGTCGCCTCGAATCCCGTGACCTTCTGAAAGGCACTTTCATAACACTTGCCACCTCATCTTCGTTGGTGCCCATTTTAGCCATGGACTATGGCCTGAGCTTTGAGCGGGCAATTGCCATCGCCATTATTCAATAGGGGTGCTATATAAGAGGCCGATTCGCTGTAAAACGGCTGTAATTAAAGAGCAAACTCGTCATCTGGATCCTGAGGGTGATAGCGTTCTTCTGTAATAACATTGGGCTCCAACTCCAGAGACAGCAGTTTTTGCACGTCTTCGGAAATCATCTGAAGCGTTTCGTCCACCGTGTTTTCTTCAACCGCGCGCCCCGCCGCAACACCCCACACCGCTAAGTGATTGCTGTCCACGCGATTAACCACAGAATCTTTCGACCACTCCGCGGCAATGTCGCGGCCCAGCTTAAAGAGCTTCTGCTCTCTCACCCGGGCAAGATCCGGGTCAGGGGTTGCGGCTAGAACGTCCTCCGAGAGATCGTGCCAACCATTGGGGTAGAGCGTTGTCCCTTCGTAAAAGCGGCGCACCCAGTAGAGATACTTCTGCAACGACTGGTGTTCGTGATTTGCTGTATCTGCTTTATAGGCAGCCACAAAAAAACTGGCGGGGGGCAATTCTTGAGGCCAGTCACTGCCAGTGCTTTGTTGCAGGTTAGAACATGCGCTCAAAAGAGAAATGACGAGCAAAGCCTGCAGCGGCAATCGCCAATACGCGCTGGATTTCATATTCGGTTTAGGGCTCTTTTTCATCCAGCAAGTTTATCGCATAACTCGGGAAGCCTATCAATGATGACCAGGCACGCGGCGTACGCACCTCAGGATTGCGCTTGTATTCTCTCATCAGCCAGCCGATCAACTCACGAGTGAGTGCTGAGTGATCTGACTGCGTATTCTTCGATACCCACGCGAAGCTGTTAACCCAAAACCAACCATACGTATTGAAATTGCGGAGTTCAGGGCGCTCGCCTTCTCGTTTCGGGTCTGGATCTTCGACATAAACCATCCACCAGATATTGCCGCGCTTGAACAGCTGATCATTCACAATTCTGTTCACGGCTGTCTCTACGGCTTTACGGGTTCGTTCACGCAAACGGGGCTCAAGCATGTCATTTTCCAGGGCGATAATGAGACCTTCGATTAACTGACCACCCCACACCGGTTGATTGCCGCCCAAGCCATTGTTCTTCTCGATGATATTAACAGTGTGCTCAACAAACTTATTGGTAATCATTTTATAAGAAGTGCCCGCTGACATTTCTGGCCAGTCGGGTTCTCCTTTACTTATGTATTTCGTACCTTCATCGCCAAACAGTACATGGCCGTAGTAAAGATTGCGCAGGGCCCAACCTCCAATACGATAGTACTTCGCGGTCCAATCTGTCCGGGTGTACGCAAAGTAAGCTGAGTTATCAATGAGCATGCGCGCAATTTCTTTTGGCCAGGTCTCGCCGGTGAGATGACTGTACAAAAGCAAAGAACGACTGTGGTAATTAAACTCAGGGATGGGCTCCTGACACCAGTGCATGATCTCTAAAGGGCAAGCCCCCTTACGTAAACCTGCGCCGGATCGTTTTTGATGATAGGGATGAAACTTGCTGACTTGTATGTCCATGACGTTTCGAACCGCCGCCCGCGCGCGATCCCACATCCACTTATCATCTGTGCTCATCCAGCTCAGCATCATGCCAAGTGTTAAGTCATATTGAAGTGATGCCCAGCTGAACACCATCTGATTTTTTTCGTTGCGATAGGGAATGCTGATTTGATAATCACCATAGTTTTTCCATCCCCAATTGCCGTCGCGTACGTCGGCGCCACCGATCAGATTGGCACTGCTTTCAAGCAAACTATTGTAGGTTCGGTTCTGTGTTGTAGCGCCGTCCATCGCCAGCCACCAATCTGGAAAACTCGGTGTGGGTGGTGTATTCACTAGCGCATTAAGGTCTTTTGCGGAAAATTTTTGTTGATCCAGCGAGAGAGCAAAATCAATTGTTAAGCCAACACCGCCGTACAGAATGGTCGGTTCCTTAATCGCAACCCATGACAGGGTGTTGGCGGAGGCTTCGGCACCTATAGGGTACTTTTGCCAGAAGTCTTTTATATTGAGCGCAAACTGTTGAGACTGCAAAACATCATCTTTCTTGCGCTTGTTGAATAAGCCGCCAACTTTGAGTTGCTCGACTTTTTGTGGCTCATGAACGGTCGTTGTTTCAATATCAAACCGCAAGTCTTTGATAACTCGCTGATGCCAGAAATCTTCGTTCCACGGGCCGCCAGTTCGATAGTTGTCGTGACGATCTGTAATAGTAAACGCGACACTGATCGTCGGCGAACCTGGATGAAACTGATAACGCGCGATGTACCATAAGTTATCTTGCTCAGAGTACCAGCCACGCAACTCCAGCCAGGCCTGCTTCTCATTTGAGTAGAACTCCAATGGCCGGTCAATCTTTAACACTTTGCCCATGAAACTGACACTTGATGAGCCGTTTTTAATCATCAATTCCTGATCGCGATAGACGCTTAGACCAAAGTGGCCCTTGGGAACACAGACCTTGTAATTTGAGAATCGAGCATCGAAATGGTTATCAGTTTCTCTGAGCGCAAAAATGGTATTGGAAGATGCTGTGGGCTTGCAGGATTCAGATGCAAAAACGTTCGCGCTTAGCAACTGCAACACCATGATTACAATGACTGGCATCAGAAACGCCAGCATCGGGCAGCGCTTTGAGTGTGGCCCATCTTCAAAGTGAATCGCCGCTGTATTTGAGTGGTTTATTAGCACGGTTGCTCCATCGGTCTGTAACTCGCTACATCTACTCTAAATATAGGCCCGTAAAGCGGTATCGACAAACGGAAGCTGTTAAAGCGTCGTATTATCACCTAGCCTGTCTTGCCTGAAACAATATTCCAGATGGCGCGCTGCACTTGCCACGGTAAAGTCAGTATACTGCGCGCGAACTGACGGAGAGACAAATGATAGGGTGGACTGAACAACAGCAAATGGTCAGAAGTATGATGCGCGAATTCATCGAGAAAGAAATCGTGCCCCATATTGACGACCTTGAATACAACGGCCTTCCACCATACAACTTGCTGCGCAAGTTCTTTAACACCTTCGGCATTGATGAAATGGTGGCCGCTGACTTTGATGCCAAGATATCCAGAGAAGAAGCCATCGCCCGCGGCGAAACCGTGGAAGAGAAAGCCGCGCCCAAACCGACCAATGGGCCGGTAAGCGAAGCAGCGCTGGACGCGGCGGGTATGAGCTTGTTGCCTTCTATTGAACTGAGTCGCCATTGTGGCGGCATGATCACGGCATTAGGGGTATCAGTTGGGCTCACTGCCAGCGCGATCATGTCGAAGGGCAGTCTGGCGCAGAAAAAGAAATACGTTCGCGAGTTGCTCACAATGGAGAAGATCGGTGCGTGGGCCATTACGGAACCCAACTCCGGTTCTGACGCCTTTGGTGCGATGAAATCCACCGCAAAACGCGACGGTAACGGCGGCTATATCCTGAATGGCAATAAAACTTTCATTACCAATGGGCCGTATGCAGACACCATCGTATTTATCTGCCGGCTTGATGAAGAAGGCGTAGAAAACAAAGATCGCAAAATAGTGTCGTTCATTCTCGACACCGGCATGGAAGGTCTGGAGCAGAGTGCGCCGTTTAAGAAAATGGGCATTGGATCCTCTCCAACCGGCGAATTGTTTTTATCAGACGTGAAAGCTGGCCCGGAACGCCTGATGGGTGAATCGGAAGATGGTTACGGACGATCTGGTGCCAAAACAACCTTCAGCACCGAACGCTCCGGTGTTGCTGCCATGGCTCTGGGATTGGTGGAAAGGGTTTTGGAAATGTCGCTCGAATACAGCAAGACCCGTGTGCAGTTCGGTCAGCCCATCGGCAGCTACCAACTGATTCAACTGAAGCTTGCGAAAATGGAAGTGGCGCGCCTGAATCTTGAAAACCTGGTATTTCGATTCATTGAGACCCGGGCTTCAGGTAAAGATTTCACGCTGTCGGAAGCGTCAGCTATGAAGCTGTATGCCGCCCAAACCGCAATGGAGGTGGCCACTGAAGCCGTGCAAATATTTGGTGGCGCTGGCTATATGCGCGAAACAAGGGTAGAGCAGTTTATGCGAGACGCCAAGATTCTACAGATCTACGCCGGTACCGATGAAATGCAGATTGTCGCTATTGCCAGAGATCTAATGGCGCGCAGCTGAACAAGACCATTCGCAACCTGACAAAGGAGATGACTGCTTGCAAGTAGCTGCCTTACTTTCAATTGTTGTGCTGGCCGCTCTGGCAACCGACTTCGTTGTTCCAATTCTGCCCATTGTTGAAAGCGAACTGAATACAAGTGCTGCCAATGCGCAGATGTTGATTTCGGTGTTTCTCGCTGGCTACGCACTTGGGCAAATACCCTGCGGCGTGGCTGCTGATCGAATTGGGCGCATGCCAGTGTTGTACTTCTCATTGGGCGTTTTCCTGGTCGGCAGCATTGTGTGCGTGCTGTCTGATAGTATCAGCAGCCTGTTTGCCGGGCGCATTATTCAAGGCCTGGGGGCTGCAGGCACTGCCGTCATGTCACGTACGTTAGCGCGTGATCTACGTTCCGGACCTGAGCTGACCAAACTACTCGCACTGTACGTTGCCGTACTGGCATCGCTACCCATAATTGGTCCTGTCGTCGGTGGTTGGCTGGGAGCTGTTGTGAGTTGGCAGAGTGTATTTGTCTTTTTGCCCCTGGCGGTTGTGCTCAGCATCATGCTGTGCCTGTTTGGTCTGCGCGAATCTATGGATCGAGGCGGCACTGGCTTTAACAACGTAGAAAACCAGAAAAACTTCAAAACAGCGCTTCAGCAATTTGTTGCGTCCCGTCAATCCATCTGGGCCAGCTTGCTGCTTGGCTTTGGTTTTTTCGGTTTCATGTCGATATTGAGCGGGTTTAGCAACGTGATTGTGGATGTCTATCAACGCCCAGCCATACACATAGGTCCTATTCTAAGCGCCGCTATGCTGTTTTTTGTAGGGGGCAGCGTACTCAGCCGCGTAAAAGTGGGCGCACTTGGCGAATTCACTCTGATTAAATTCGCTTTCTGTATTTTCTTAATCGCCACTGTATTCAATAGTTATGTATTCATTATGCAACCAGTATCAATGATCTGGTTTTTGCTGGGTGTCACCTCGTACATGTTTGGGCTGGGTTTGCTGTTTCCGAATACGACCGCAGTCGCCTTAGCGCCTTTGCCGCATATTGCCGGGCTGGCTTCGTCATTGTTAGGTACGATTCAAATATCGTTTGCGTTTGCCGGCTCTGCGCTCACCGCAAGTCTTTACAAACAGAATTTGGATCACATTGCCATTCCTCTAATGATTGCAGGTATTGGCGTTATTGTTTTGTATCTTATTAAATCCAGATTTCTTTCAGGAAAACTTCAGTAAGAGTTCCGCTGCGTTAATGGACTCTGACCCGGCCTATTTCGGCTGGCCGCTTATCCATTCCAGGGTTTCGTCCCATAACCGTATGCTTGCACCCTGGTCAGTGCAATCTGCAGATGCCTCAAACTCGGCGCATTCCTGATAGTAGCGCCCGCCTTCGGCACTGGGCGCGGTTGCACAATGAATCTGGGTTTGCGCGCCCTCTTCTGGTGATGCCATAAACAACTTGCCCACAGGTGCAGATATTCTCTGAAGCGCGGAGATAATTTTAGGACCTGTTTCCAAACCCTTTGCTGCCACATTGGTATGCACACCACTTCGCCCACCGGGATGCAGGCTGTAACCTTTGAGCTCATGCGAACCTGAAAATCGCCGATTGATTTCAAAACTGTGATGAATCATTGCCAGTTTCGACAAGCCATAAAACTTCCATGAATTGTACGCGGTGTTTTCATCAAACAAGGCGTCATTGCTTCCGCGGTTGTGTAGCTGCGACACAACGTTGACTACTCTAGCGTCTCCTTGTTCTGTGCCTGTTTTCTGTAACAGGGGCAGCAAATTATGGGTGAGTTGCACCGTGCCCAGGTAATTGGTTCGCCAGTGAATTTCGTGGCCATCCGCGGTAAGTGTTGGCTCTTTCCATTTAGACATCAGGTCGAGATGAATTCCTGCGTTGTTGACCAGCACATCCAATCGGGAGCCGTAATGCTCGCGATACCAATCCGTGAACTGGTTTACTGATGCCCAGTCACTTAAATCGAGATTGTGTCCGTCTATGTTGGCTGGCTTGTTCGCTTTAAGCAGTTCGCCCTTGAGTTGTTTAAGCGCGGCGTGTGTGTTGCTACGAGTAGTGACAACTACTAACGCACCCCAGCTGGCCAGCGTTTTTACCGTTGCATAGCCTAGCGAGTTCGCAGCACAGCCAGTTACAATAATGTGCTTGCCGGACAAATCATGCTCTTGCGCCCATACTGTAGTCACACCTTGTTTTCTGAATAATTTGCGAAGTTTCATTTCTGATTCTTTGGGTAAGGAACGTGCGTGCGAGTACTCCACCATATGCACATTATCAGCAGCACCTGAATCACCAGGCGAGCACTTAAAAACGCTTCAGATACATCGGGAAATAATTCCGGATTTAGCCACATATGAACATTGGCCGGTGTAACTGCAATCACCAAAACGATAAGTGCATTGCCAGCCCATTGCCGAAATTTCGGAATCAGAATGCCTAGAGCACCCAATATTTCAAATACACCACTGATATAGACAATTTCAAGATGCCAGCCAATCCATGGTGGCATGATGGCTACAAAGAATTCAGCGTTAGTGAAATGCGCGATGCCGCCGAACATAAACCAGGCGAACACAATCGCCAGCCCCAGATTTTTCCACGTGAACATTCGTCTTCTCTTTTTCAATTAGAAAGTAGAACGGTAGCGCCAAGGTAACTGTCGGCCTCTATTGCTGCCAACATAAAATGCGCAACGTCAGCGCGCGATATATCCCCGGACGTAACACCGTTCATGTCCGCAATTACCCGGTAGTTTGCCTCGCTAGCGTCGTCGGTCAGAAATCCGGGGCGCACTATGGTCCAGCTAGAGTCGCTATCAGCAATGAGTTGCTCTGCTATGTCTTTGTCTCTGTAAATGGTGTCGAGCAGCAGCGGTTGCAAAATATTGTCGTAAAAGAAGCCGCCGTGTCCGCGGCTGTCACCTGCGCCAATACCGGTCACTGTTATCAAACGCTTAAGCTCTTGCGTCCGCATGGCTTCCAGTACATTTGCGGTGCCTTTCGAAAAGAGAGTAACAGGCTTGCGGGTTGGGCCAGCACCAATTGAAACAATGACAGCATCCTTGCCAGATACTGCTTGTTTTACAGATTCAAGGTCGAGAATATCCCCTTTGAGTTTTGTGAGACGTTCATGAGACATGAAAAGACGTTCCGGCCTGCGGGCCATTGCAGTAACCGTATGGCCTCGAGACAAGGCGAGCTGGACAGTTTCCAGCCCAATACCTTTAGTGCCGCCAATCACCAGCAGATTCAAAGTAGCCGGGGCAGAGGATGCGATGTTGGGCGCCGGCTCTCCGAATTCTGACAAATCACTACCACCATTGCAGGCAGATAAAACCAAACAACAAAATGCCAGCAACAGAATTCTCATGTTCATTTGGTTTTTTTCCGTAACATAGATTCCTGAGCCACTGAGGCAACCAGCCGACCGTCCTGAGTATAAAAGCTGCCACGGCTAAACCCTCGCCCGCCAAAAGCGGATGGACTGTCCTGATGATATAGCAGCCACTCATCCGCACGAAATGGCTGATGAAACCAGATGGCGTGGTCCAAGCTTGCCATCGACAACTCAGCGCTGCGCCCAGTGACCGGGTGCGCAAGTAGCGCAGCCCCTAGCAATGAATGGTCGGAAATATAAGCAAGTGCCGTTTGGTGAAGTATTGGCTCATCCCCTATGGTGTTGACTAGGCGAAACCAGTAGTTCTGCACGGGCTCTTGTGGTTGTGGGTTTAGAAAATCCCGGCGCTTAACAGGGCGGCGGAAGAAGGCCTGACCCGAGGGTTTCTCGAATCGATCAGGGTATTGTTCAGACATTCTGATCCAGTACTCAAAATCGTCTTCCAGTTTTTCAGGCGCCGGTACGTCCGGCATTGGGAACTGATGCTCAAAACCCTGCTCTTCGATGTGAAACGAAACCGAGGTACTGAAAATGGCAATACCGTCTTGTTTGGCCACCACTCGCCGGGTGGTGTAGCTGCGGCCATCACGGATCGGGTCTACCTCGTAAACGATCTGCTTGTCAGGGTTACCGGGGCGCAGGAAGTAAGCATGCAGGGAATGCGGCATGCGAGCATCATCGTCAACCGTACGGATAGCAGCATTGAGCGACTGGGCTAAAACCTGGCCACCGAATACACGAGGTGGAAACTTGGGGCTGCGACCGGTGAACAGGTATTTATCAACCCGATCAACCTTCAAAAGGGCCATTAGTTTTTCGAGATGTGTTGCCAACAGCTTACTCCTGTGCGGATAACGGCAAAGCCAGCGATTGTAACAAACATAGCGCGTGCTCCTGATGAATACCGTGCACAAATTGCCAAGAGATAGTGCCCTTATTGACATGTGCCCCTGAGCGCGACTCTTTTAAGGTGGATTTATGGTCGAACCCTGATGGTTTCGACGAATGAGGAAATCAAAAATGTACAGCAAAATCAGATTTACCGAGAAATCGAATACACGTTCTGCGAATCCTTCCCAGATGCGCCCTTTGTGTGCGTCACTGACTCTGCTCAGTGTACTAGTCGCCCAACAGAGCATTGCACAAGGCGTTTTAGAAGAAGTGGTAGTTACCGCTCAAAAGCGCAGTGAGAGCTTGCAAGATACACCTATTGCGATCACCGCTTTTACGTCAACTGCCTTGTCTGACAAAGGCATTAACGATATTTCCGAGATCGAAAAATTCACGCCCAACCTGGTGTTTGATACCACGTCGCCTATAGGCGGGGTTTCATCAGGCGCCGCGGTATTCATCAGAGGAATTGGTAATACCGATTTCAGTTTAACCACAGACCCTGGTGTGGGCACCTACGTTGACGGCGTGTATGTGTCTCGCTCCGTTGGTGGCGTACTTGATGTATTGGACGTAGAGCGCATTGAAGTTTTGCGTGGCCCACAGGGCACTTTGTTTGGCCGCAACACGATTGGTGGCGCGATTAACATTGTATCTCGAAAACCCGCAGATGACTTTGAGGCAGCCGTGGAAGCTACCGTAGGCAATGAGGGACGGGTTAATCTTCGAGCCTCGGTTGATATTCCAATCAGCGATACAATAAAGTCGTCCTTCGCCATATCCAGCAAAAACCGCGATGGCTTTGTTGACCGACCCTTGGCCGGTGATGAATTAGGTGACGAAGAACGTCTGTCGTTTCGTGGCGCTTTCACTTTCACGCCCAGCAACCAATGGGATTTTCAAGCCACTGTTGACTATACCGACATTGATGAGAGCGCGGCTCCATCTGTAGGAGTTGGTTTCACAGCTGCATTTCCAGATGGCACACCCGGAGGTGCGGGTGTGGTAGGTGCGGCATTGGTTGAGAACTTCTCGATACCTCTTCCAACAGGCACATTACTAGGCCCACTGGGACCAGGTTCTCTTTCCGCAACCGGTGATTTTTTTGAAATTGTTGGTGGCGGCCTGGGAATCTTCAACCAATACGTTGTGAATGATATTGACGCTGATGTGTCGTTTGGTGACCAGGCGTCATTCTCAGAAGTGGAAGTGTTCGGCACAACATTTATCGCCAACTATCACGGCGAGAACTTTGATATTAAATACACCGGTTCTTATCGCAACACTGAAAGTAAGTTTGCTAACGACGCAGACAACTCACCGTTTCAAATCACTGAAATTGTGAATGACAATTACGACGTAGACCAAACCACCCATGAGTTGCAGTTAACTGGCACAGCCGTTGATGGGCGTCTTAAATACGCGGCCGGTATCTTCTTCTTTGACGAAGAAGGAACGGATGACGTTAACGTACCCGTCACTATACCCGCGCCTGGTACGGGACCCGGCGGTGGCGCGGGTTTTCAGGCTGCGATCAGAAATGATGCTGCGGTGGAAAACACCAGCGAAGCCGCTTACTTGCAGGCTACCTTCGACATTAACGATGTATGGTCTGCCACTGCGGGGTATCGGTACACCAAAGACGAAAAAGGTTACGCGTTCACGCAAAACATTGGCGCAAACGTTGCAGGCGACCCTCTGGTATTCCTGATCGGTGCACCGGGCGTTGAAGCCCAGCTAGAACCAGGTGGTCCGCTGGTACCGGGCTACATCCCATTGGCTGGAGACGGAACAGGTGAAGTGAAGAAGGAATTTGATGAAACCCAGTTTTACTTAGGCGTAGACGCAAAAGTAAATGACAAGACCATGGTGTACTACAGCTTTTCGCAAGGATTCAAGAGTGGTGGTTTCGTATTACGCTATGTTGCCGCTGTACCGGAGGTACTTTCTTTTGAGCCGGAAACGCTTGATTCACACGAAATCGGTTTGAAATGGCAAAGTGCGGATAATCGTTTCAGGGTAAACGCCGCTGTGTTCATGTCCGAATACGAAGACATTCAAGTCACCTTCTTCGATACCTTGGGAGGCCCATTAACGGCAAACGCTGGTGCCGCCGATATCAATGGACTTGAATTAGAAGTAACAGCGATCATCAGCGAGAGCTTCAGCCTTGATTTGGGTTATGGCTATACCGATGCGTCGTACACATCGATTAATCCGGTGCCGGGTTTGTCCTCTGCAATTACTGAAGACTCTAAGCTGGTTAATACGCCTGAAAGTACCTTAAGTCTCGGTATGGAGTACAACACTCGTGTAGCAAGCAAAGCGCTAACCTTCCGCGTGGATTATTCCTACACAGACGAGATTTTCAATGACTCGCAAAACTCGCCGTTTCTGTATCAAGACGCGGCTAATTTTGTGAACGCCTCAGCGCGTCTGGACCTGACCGACAATAGCGAAGTGGTATTGTGGGCTGAAAATATTGGTGATGAGCGGGTAATAATCAGCGGCAACTCAAACTACGGTCTGGGGTTCCATTCAGCGGTACCTAATCGCCCACGTGAGTATGGCGTGACGTATCGCCATAGATTCTAAACGGTGCTTAGCGAAACCACATAAGCAAATAAAGGCGCGCTAATTGCGCGCATTAGGAGAAAGTATGTCTACCAAACCTGTTGTTAAAGCCGCCGCGGTGCAGGCCGCGCCCATTTTTATGGATCTGCAAGCGACCATAGAAAAATCTGTTAAGTTGATTGAAGAAGCCGCCAGTAAGGGCTGCGACTTGATCGTTTTCCCAGAAACATGGCTACCCGGTTACCCGTGGTACATCTGGTTAAACAACACCATGCACAACATGAAGTACTTTGCCGACTACCACGCCAATTCGATTGAAGTAGGTAGCGAAGAATTCAACATTCTGGCAAAAGCAGCGAAAGACAATAATATTTTTGTATCCACGGGTGCTAGTGAACGCGACCACGGCTCTTTGTACATCGCGCAATTTTTGTTTGGAAATGATGGCTCAGTGTTATCAACCAGACGTAAGTTAAAGCCAACACATCAGGAACGTACAGTGTATGGCGATGGTGACGGATCTGATCTTGCCGTCACCGAAACGGAAATTGGCAGAATTGGTCAATTGGCCTGCTGGGAACATTTGCAACCACTTAGCAAATACGCCATGTACAGCATGCATGAGCAAATTCATTGTGGCGCATGGCCGTCTTTCTCAGCAATGCCACAAGCCTATGCATTAGGCCCAGTTCTGAACAATGCCGCGTCGCAGCTGTACGCCGCTGAAGGGCAGTGTTTTGTTGTTGCCGCCTGCGGAATTATTTCTCCGGAAATGGTTGATACCATGGTGGAAAATGACATGCACAAAGAGCTACTTCTGCCAGGTGGGGGGCACGCAGTGATTTACGGGCCCGACGGCTCACCACTGGTAGACAAGTTACCGGAAGATGAAGAAGGTTTGTTGATCGCCGATCTGGACATGGGCGCAATTACAATATCCAAAGTGTTTGCAGATCCTGTAGGTCATTACTCAAGGCCGGATGTAACCCGTTTGTTGTTGAACCGGCATCCACAGCCGGTCACTGAGTCTTACGTACCAGAAGATGACGCACCAGAGCTTGACGACCTCGAAGACATTGGCTAGTGCCAGTTTGAGACCGACCAGCAGTGTTACACTAGAGTCAAATGGTGGCGGGCGAAGCCTTAGCTGATCGCTCGCTAATGAGTCGGCCAGGAATAACAGGAATAAAAGAGGAACAAACAATGCCTACACCAGATGAGTTCTATTCTGACACGCAGCGCAAAGTACAAGCGGAACACGACAGTGTTAATCTTGCTGATGCAGTAGTTGCGGCCATTGTGTCTGATGAAATTCAGGAAGAACAAATAGAGTTTATTTCTTCGCGCGACTATTTTTTTCTATCGACGGTTAGCGCAAAAGGCGAGCCTACTGTTTCCTACAAAGGCGGCCCGGTGGGCTTGGTGCAAGTCGTCAGCCCAAGCAAGATCGTGTTTCCAAATTACGACGGTAACGGCATGTTCTTCTCTATGGGCAACACTACCGAGACAGGTAAAGTTGGCATGCTGTTTATCGACATGGAAACGCCGCTTCGTGTTCGGCTGCAAGGAACCGCCAAGGTCAGTACAAACGCTGATTTAATGAACCTGTTTCCGGGCTCCAATATGGTGGTTGAAGTTGATGTAGACTCGGTGTTCTACAACTGTGCTCGCTATATTCACAAACACAAGCGTGTTGAAACATCAAAATACGTGCCGGATAACAAAGGTGAACAGCCATTTCCGGCGTGGAAGCGCATAGATTTACTGCAGGAAGTGCTGCAACCTAAAGATATTGGCAAAGCCGAGCATGCCGGTGGTACCATCACTACCGAGCAATACAACGAAAAAGTGCAGCAGGGAGACTCTTAGCGCCTTTTCTTGCAAAGCGAGATTGAATGGATTTTCTAATTGCAAATGGTCATCAACGCAGCACAGCAGTATGTGCTGAGAACGAGCGCTTTGATTACTGGCGTGACGCGGTATGTGATGAGTTTGTAAAGCTGGAATGCGACCGCGTAGAAGACTCGGTATTTAATGCAGAGCTTCGTGGTGGTGTTGGTGTTGCTGAACTTGCCTTTTCGGAAGTGTATTCTGACCCGCAAATTGTTCGCCGCTCCAAGCAGCTTATTTCCAAATCTACTGAAGCCGATTTCCTGATCAGTTTTCAACTTGAGTCACAAGGTTTGGTACGCCAGGACGGTCGCGAAGCTTTGTTAAACCCGGGAAGTTTTGCACTGTACGACAGTACACGCCCCTATTCCCTAACCTTTGAAAAACGTTTCCGACAATTCGTTATTCAAATGCCGAATTCGGTCTTGTCACGCCATCTGATGAACCCTGAGCAATACACAGCCATTCCTATCTCTGGTACATCTGGCTTGGGTGCTGTGCTGGGCAATTTTGTATTTTCTTTGGTTAAGGAATTGCATTGTTTGCCGGAGGCAGCTGAGGATCTTTCAGACAACCTCGTGAATATGATTGCGATGGCGTTTAGTAGTTCGGTTTTGTTGGAAGAGCGCAGTAATGCCTCTCCAGTACAAGACTCATTGCGACGCCGTATTCGACACTATATTGATAACAACCTGTGTAATCCGAAACTCAACAATTCAGCCATTGCACACGCTATGGGTATTTCCGATCGCTACCTCCATAAGCTTTTTCAGGAAGAGAATGAAACCATTCATGCCTTGATTACGGGCAAGCGCCTGGAGAGAGCCAAAGAGCTTCTTATGGATGAAGCATTTGCTGGTTACACAATTGAACGCATCGCCTACAGTGTAGGATTTGTAGATTCAGCGCACTTTTCCAAGACGTTTAAAAAGCATTATGGCTCTTCGCCCAGCGCATTCAGGCGCTAAGTCGCCGCACTAATCGCCACGGGAATGTTCCCCATTCGCGGCATACCAGTGATTGGGTCGTAATCTACTTCTGTGCTAAGCAATTTTCCAACATTACTGCCTTGCTCCAAATATTTATCGTCTTCGTCCACCAGACCGCCGAAGGCATGTGACAGAGCAACCAGTCCTCGTCGCAAACTGGTGTCACTTTCTACAATTGCGGGAATACTACCGTGTGCGCTGCTGATACGAACGCTGTCGCCACTTTGCATACCAAGCTTGGCAAGATCATCAGGGTGCATCCAGGCAGGATTCCAGCGCTGCCCACCCGAGAGTTTATCGATTGAGCGCCCGGCGGAGTTCATAAAATTGTTGTGTCGCCGTGGTATGTAGCGAAATGGATACGAGTTATCACTCCAGTATTTGCGAAAATCCTGCGCAAGCACTTCAGAAAGTTGAGCCATCATGGTGTCATTCGCGCAAGCAAGACGCGCTTCGCAGTCAGGTTCTTTGGCCGCAACCTGTACTTCCAAGTCCCAGATTTTTCCATGCGGGTGCTGCTTTACTTCCTCCAGAGGAATGCGAGAGGTAGAACAAATTAGAGAATAGATGTCACTCGTGCTTGGTTTTTTGTCCAACGGTAAAGGCATGACTACCATCTCGGCTTCTTTGTACTGTGCGAAACCAAAAACAGCTGCGAAAAACAGCTCTTTGTTGAGATGCTTCGCCATGTCGTAGAAAAACTCCCATTCTTCGACAAGATCAGAGCCGTGTGGTGGGTCAGCCACTATATCGGAGTACTGACCGTAGGCGTCCTGAAACCCAATACCGCTGCCGAAGTATTTAATATTCTCTCCGCTCTGGCTCATACCAGGCGTTTCAAGAGTCTGCTTACAAGCGATCACATAGTCTGCCAGCCTGGCGGTGCTGCTCATTTCAACGTCGAAGCACACCAGCAAATCCAATGCCTCCATCGCGGCTTGCGTTTTGCGTTGGTCAGGCCAGGCCGCCATGGGGTTGCCGCCTATACAGATCAAGGCTTTTACCTGCCCCTCACCTTCCATCAATATTTCATCGGCCAAGGCCGCGGTTGGCATGCCGGCGGCGGTGTCAGTCAGGCCACGCACGCGCATTTTTTCGCCGAAGCCCCAACCTTGAAACGGTGCCAGGGCCTGAGCGTGCGGCACGTAAGCTGGCAACATGGCATTCGGCCGAGTAACGTTTTCGCCCTCGCGTACATAGGCACCACAGACAGTGTTTAAGCACATCAGCAAGTATTCTTTTAAATTGCAGTACATTGAGAAGCTGGGGCCGGTGCCACTGTTGGCGTGCTTGATCGCAGCCCTTGCGAATAAGCGTGCTGCGCGCTCAAGATCTTGTTGGGGAACGTCTGCCCGTTCGGCAACGTACTCAGGGGTAAACTCTTTTACTTGTTTTGCCAATTGTTCAAAACCGCTTACGTTCTCACGCACAAACTCTTCATCGTAGAGCTTTTCCTGAATAATAATGTTCAACATACCCGCCAACAACGCATGATCTTCACCAGGGCGTAGCTGCAAGTGAACCTCTGCCCTGCGCGCCACATCAGATACGCGTGGGTCCACCACAATCAACTTCATTCCGCGCGCCTGGGCTTCTTTCAGTTTCTGCGCCGGGTTTTGACCAGGAATACCGGCAGACTTGGAAATGATGGGATTCCCGCCAAGCAACAACCAGGCGTCCGCTTTGTCAAAATCAGGCTCGCCACCCAACCACTTGCCATGCGCAGACATGGCTATTTGCTTGCCAGGCTGGTCAATTGTGTTAGATGTGAAAAACATATTCGAGCCGAGTGAGCGCAGAAATGCATTACCAACTGAGGCGCCGGCCGGGTAAGCGACGTTTGGAGTGCCAACGTAAATAGCAACTGAACGCGGGCCATGCTCTTCAATTAAGCCCTGCAAGCGATCAGCAATCTGGATGGCGGCCTCATTACTCGCCACGGTTTCCATTTCACCGGATTGCTTACGCCTAAGACTGCGCAATAAGCGCCCTTCATGATTATGCAATTCCGCCAGGGCTCGCCCTTTTGGACAACTGTAGCCCTTGAATAATGGGTTATCCGGGTCGCCGGTTACCTTTGTGACTTTACGTCGCCCGCCATCATCTTCAACATGGGCAAGCACGCCGCAGTGGGCAATGCAGAGTCTGCAAACCGTAGGTACTAATTCAGTCATTGATCACTCCATCTTCGGCGCTCATGGTCAAAATAATGGAAGCATTGAGAAACCTTGCAGCTCAAAAGCTCGGACTTATTCTGATAGTAAGCGCTTTGCGGTATATTGTTTCGGTCAATTATTGGAGATACCTTGTGCGCTGTCTATTGCTGTTTTGTTTAGTTAGC
>JBGCDE010000239.1:0-10140 GCA_045105115.1 Pseudomonadales bacterium
AAATTTTGTTGCTACTGGATGCCGAGAAACGACCAATCAAATCTCGTCAGTTCGTTAATTTACTAAAAACAACCCAGTGTGATGATGGCACGCCGCTGGACATAGTTCGTGCTCTGGAGCCAGGTGCGTACGGATTGGCAGACGATGACATCTTTGCGTGAGAACGGCGAAGATCTAACTCCGCGGAAGCCGCCAGACATAGATCGCGCTCGTTTCCTTACAGGACTGTCTGCTGACCTCGATATTGGTCAGCGGGAGAACAGTCTTACCGCGCTACTTCTGGTTGATATAAAGAACTTTCGGCACTTGAACCGGCGCTTCGGCTACGGCGTAGGCGATAGCATTCTGGCCCATGTTCACAGTCAATTGAAGGACAACGTTAAGAAAGCAAGCATCATCAGCAGATTGGGTGATGATCTGTTCGCCATTGTGGTTCCTGAGATGCAGTCGCTTCGCTTGCTGCCCGTTGCGGCGAGTAAAGTGCAGCAGATTCTAGCGGAACCTATACGTTATCAAAGCCAGGATATTCGGCTTGAATGTTACGTAGGTGTTTCAGTCGCACCGTTACACGCCAACCACGAAGAAGCTTTTTTAATTCATGCTGAACGAAGTCTGGAGCAAGCGCGGCAAGAGCGGGAAGGTCGCTTTGTCGCCGATGGCACCAGTGATAAGGAAACGCTGAATGAATGGAAGTTGCGTGATGAGCTAAATCGTGCCATTGGCGCTGGTGAGCTGGCACTGCATTATCAGCCTAAAGTAAGTCTGCAAAATTTTATGCCGGTAGCATGTGAAGCATTGATGCGTTGGAATTCGCCCACGCTTGGAAATGTACGCCCGGATATTTTTATTCCCATTGCTGAGACAACTGGCTTGATAAGTGATCTTACTGAATGGGCGATACTAACCTTACCCCGAGAAGCTTCGCATATTGAATACCGCGATAAGTTGCTCAACATCTCATTGAATTTATCACCTAACGATCTGGTGTCAGGTAACTTGCAAGCAACCCTCGAATCGGCTCTTAATATATGGGAGATGTCCAGCGAGAACATAACGCTGGAAATCACTGAGAGCAGTCTGATGGATAATCCCGATCAGTGTTTTGAAATGATGGAAGAGTTAAAGTCTCTTGGTTTCAAGATTTCAATTGATGATTTCGGTACGGGCTATTCTTCTATGTCCTACTTCAAGTTGATTCCAGCCAACGAAATAAAAATAGACAAGTGTTTCGTCAGCAATCTGGTGACCGATCGAGACGATCAAATTATAGTAAGAGCAATTATTGCGATTGCGCATCATTTTGGCATGAGCGTTGTCGCAGAAGGCGTAGAAGACATGGCAACACTGGAAATGTTAATGAAAATGAAATGCGACTACGCGCAGGGCTATCACTTTACCAAGCCTTTGCCAGGCGGCGAGTTTCGAGAGTGGTTGGACAAATACAATATGATCAAGTACTTCAGTCCGCCGAAGAAAATGCAGCGAGCCGCAAACTCCTGATTTCGCATCACCGGCAATTAGTTCGAACCAAGTAGATCGCGCTCGATAATCAGTGTTGCGTCATCGGTACTAGCTCACCGTTTCCAAATTTGCTGGGTCTGATTCAAGACTGAAAGAGTTGAGGTCTTCGAGTACCAAGTACAGACAGGGTATAAGAATCAAGGTCACCACGGTTGAAAAAACAATCCCAAACGCCAGAGACACGGCCATCGGTATTATGAATTGTGCTTGCGCACCTTGTTCCAGAACAATCGGTATCAGACCAAAAAAAGTAGTTAGTGACGTTAGCATGATCGCTCGGTAACGCAAAGTGCCGGCTTGGATCACAGACGTTATTGTGTCGATTCCGCGTGCTCGCGCCTGATTAATAAAATCGACCAGAATAATACTGTCGTTAACCACTACGCCAGCAAGCGCAAGAATGCCGAACAAGGAAAAGTTGCTGATAGTCAGGCCCAGCAGCATATGGCCAAACACTGCTCCAATAAAACCAAACGGTATCACACCCATTATGATAATGGGTTGTAGATAAGATTTCAGAGGAATCGCCAGCAAGGCATAGATGGCAAACAGCGAAAACCCCAGACCGATTACAAGATTGAGAAGTAGCGCTTTTTCTTCCTCAGATCCGCCATCAAGCTCAATGCTCAAGTTTGGGTAACGCTCGCGTAACTGTGGAACAAAATTGGTCTGAATATCTTCAACAATTTTTGCCGGCTCCACCGCATTAAGGTCGGCATTGGCGCTAACGGTAACTGCTCGTGAACCATCTACCCGTCTAATCGTTGTGTAGCCGGGCTGAATATTGGCGTTAGCAACCGAAGAAAAAGGCACCTCGTCACCCTGTGGCGTTTTGACAAACATATTCTCTAGAGTAGTGATGGATTGACGCTGTTCTTCCGGGTAACGCACCATTACCTTGACTTCGTGCCGGCCACGTTGGATGCGTTGTGCTTCTTCGCCATAGAAAGCGGCCCTGACTTGACTGCCTATGTCGATCAACGACAGCCCTAATGACTCACCTTCTGGTTTCATCGTAATGTTCAGTTCATCCGAGTACTCCGCGGCGTTATTGTCTATATCGAAAACACCGCTAAATGTTCGTAAGTGCAGAGCGAGCTCATCTGCGGCACGACCGAGTTCGTTGATATCTGTAGATATCAGCAAGAACGCGATTGGGGCACCGGCCATAGGATCGGCATCCAGAATGCGTAAAGATTTTGCCCCGGGGATTTCACCAATATGCTGGCGCCAGGACTCAGAAACCTGAGGAGCTCTGATCGGAATGTTCTTGTCCTTGGTCAATTCCAGCATGAAAGAAGCGCTGCTACTATTTTCTCCATAGCCAAACAGGTTTTCGATAAAGTCTTCCTCTATCCCATTTTGAGACTTCAAATCTTCCTGCATGGAATCGGCCGCTGATATGATCCGTTCTATCGCTCCGTACAGTTCCCGCTTGGGTACGCCCTCGCTCATTTCCAAATTGATTTCTATAAACTCGCCAGGTACTTCTGGAAACATCACGTAACGAGCAACACCACCGAACACCAAGCCAAGAGTCACGATGAGAAGAGCCACGAAACCCGCGAAGGTAACGTATCGAAACTCAAGACACCAGCGAAGCAAAGGTTGGTAGTGCTCTGTGATCACAGTATGCAAAAGACTATTGCATTTGGCTTGGAGCTTGCCAAGTAAGCTGGTTGTTTTTGCCGGACTTTTAATATGCGTTAGATGGGCGGGTAGTATCAATTTTGATTCTATAAGTGAAAAACAAAGGCTTAAAATTACAACCCAGCCGACAGCTGCC
The DNA here is from genome assembly GCA_045105115.1 of Pseudomonadales bacterium. Classification (GTDB taxonomy): domain Bacteria; phylum Pseudomonadota; class Gammaproteobacteria; order Pseudomonadales; family JAUIET01; genus JAUIET01. The sequence continues at coordinate 3,308 of JBGCDE010000239.1, forward strand.
GGGAACGCGGCTACGTCACCTTCCAAAGACACCATGGGCACAAATGCGGCAATAGTGGTTAATACTCCGAAGGTGGCAGGCGTGGCCACTCGTCGTGCACCGCTAATTACAGATTCAACGGTATACCCGTCACGCGACATACTCGCATGGGCGCTTTCGCCAATGACAATGGCATCGTCCACCACGATCCCTAGCACAACGATAAAGCCCAATACGCTGAACATGTTTAAAGTCACGTCTATTGCACCCAACGGCAAGGCTGCAAACACGCCAAGGAAAGTTACAATCAATCCGATCACAACCCACATCGCAACCTTGAAATCCATGAATAGCAGCAAGATGATGAACACCAGAACCGCACCCAACAGCATATTTTCAAACATCAGACCCAATCGGTCTTTCAGGTAGTAAGTGAAGTCGGCCCAATACTCGATGCTTACGCCTTCCGGAAGTGTCAATTGTCTTTCCGCGAGGAACGCCTTGGTTGCATCGGTTACTTCAAGAATATCCTGGTCGCCAACCGCCATAACGACAACGCCAATGCTTGGTCCCCCATTGAAATATGAGAAGCCATCAAGTTCTTCAAAACCGTCTTTAACCGTAGCGACATCGCCAATAGTCACCCGTGTCCCGTCCGGGTTGGTGATGAGTACAATATCTTCAAATTCGTACTGCCGGTACGCTTTGTCCTTGGTTCGCAAAACCACATCGCCATTGACTGTTCGAATCTTGCCACCCGGCAGATCCACTGAGGCGCGGCGAATTGCGTCGCTGACGTTGCTTAATGTCAGACCATACTTGCGTAAAGTAAGTTCTGACACTTCTATGGTGATTTCATAAGGTCGGTCGCCGAACAGTTCGACCTGGATTATTTCTGGTAGTTGCAACAGTTCGCGGCGTAATGATTCAGCAACGTCACGCCTGCCCATTTCATCCATGGTACCGCCCACTTGGATTTGCAGCGCTAACTTTGCAAAGTCCATTTCCATCCGTGCAACGTTGGGGCTTTCGGTCTGATCAGGAAACGTAGTAATCCCGTCAACTGCAACTTTGACTTCATCCATAACCACATAGACGTCATGGTCTGTATCAACTTCAAGATTGACTGTACCCATGCCACTGTTGGCGGTGGATGTGATTTCGGTTATGCCCTCTACATCTTCAACGGCTTGTTCAATTTTTAGAACAATGCCTTCTTCAACATCCTCTGGCGTTGAACCAGGGAAGGGCACACTAACAACAATGCTCTGGATATTAATCTCAGGCATCATTGTGGAACGCAAAGAATTGCTGATGGAATACAAGCCAGAAACAATAATAATCAGCATTAATAAGTTCGCCGCTACACTGTTTCTGGCGAACCAGGCGATAATACCTTTGTGCGTATCTATTTCGTCAAGCGAGGGGTTTTCCAGATCACTCATTGCGGTTGTGCAACGGCCGCTTCATTGGCGCTTGCCGGGCTTAGCGTTAGGCTTTGCTCAGGTGCTTCGCCATTGATACTTGCTATGCGAACCTCGGCACCGGTTACGAAACTGCTTAAGGATGTCGTGCTGACTTTGTCACCGTGCGCCAATCCACCTTTTACGTAGGCGGTCTCTGCGGTGCGGGTAAGAATATCGACTGTTCGCTGTTCCAAACGACCGTGCTGATTGACCAACCAGATTTTATTGCCAGGGTTGATTGCGGCCTGTGAAATTTCTATAAGGCCAGCGATGGGTTTGCCATCTATAGAGGCATTCACGTAAGTGCCCATTCGTAGCGGTTGCTCACGATGCGCTGAATTGCCAAGCAGTCCGTAAGGGTCTGTTACTTCAACAACAGCCGTCATTGACCGGGTTTTTTCATCCAGTACACCTTCGGTTCGTATTAAGCGACCCTGCCATTGCAGAGCGCTTTGGCTACCCGTGCCGCGTAGAATCACTTTTGGATAGATAGCCTCAGTTTGGTCGAAGGCATCGGGTATTCGAACAAATTGAAGTTCTTTTTCTGGCAGAGGCACGTTCACCTCAGCGGTGTCTATTGCAAAAACACTGCCCATCATCGTGCCCTGATTCAAGTATTGTCCCAAATCTATCGATTGGGACTTAACCATGGCGTCGTAGGGCGCGCGCACTACCGTGTGTTCAAGATCGGCTTGTGCTTGGCGAAGGTCCGCTTTAGCTGATGCAAGTTTCGCCTTGGCTTCTTCCAATTGAGGCTTTCGAAGATAAAGGGCCAGTGCGGCCTCACTACGCTTGGTCTTTTTGCCGCGCTGCTGCCATTCTTTATGCGCAACTTCACTGCGACCTTTTTCAGTCGCCAATGCGCTGTTTGCACCCGCAACGGCCGCTTGAGCGCGTTTGACCGCTGCCACATACATGCGGTTGTCAATTCGGGCCATTTCCTGGCCACGCTCAAAGTAGCCTCCTACCCGAAACCGGTCAGATATGGATTGCACGCGACCGGCAATGTCTGCGATTAGTTGTGTTTCAGTGCGCGCACGCACTGTGCCTTGTGCCGACACTGGAATTGCCACCGTGCGCTTCTCAGCCACAACAATGTCCACCAGGGGTTGTATCGGTGTGCTGTGTTTTTGTTCAGCTGCAGGCTTTGACAGCACCAATAATGTGGCGATCAGTATGGCACCCAGAAGAATGGCGATGGGCGCAAGAATTTTGAATTGCTCTGTTTTCAACTTCTTTCCGTAGAACTCTTTTTCGTACAACAGACAGCCGAATGCGGCTATCTACTCAGCTTAGCATTTGCAGTGGGTTGCAGCGTTACAACCGTGTACTCTGTGATGCAGGAACGAGCAAATCAGCCAGCTAGGCGGCGAGCTGTATTCCGTGTAATCAAGGAAGTTATTGTTAGAGGCGAGAGCGCAGGTATTGTATCACCTTCGGGTGAAATGACCGCTATATCTGCAAAACAGTGCGTAAACCCCGGGCGGCCTTCATATCGTCCATTGCCTGGTTGATTTCTGCCAACGGTCGAATGTCGCTGATCATGCTGGCGAGATCCAAAACGCCCGCTTGATACAGGCGAATTAGCCTAGGTATCTCGTATAAGGAATTGCAGCTGCCCAAAAAACAACCGCATAGCTTTTTCTCAGTTGATGCAAAAATAACCGCTGGGTCTATGACCAATTTTGCCTCAAGGCCGGGTGCGCCTACGCAAACCGTCAAGCCGCCAGATCGAGTGGCATTTACTCCGTCGCTGATCAAGGCTGCCACACCCGCTGTTTCAAATGCATAATCAACGCCTACTTCAGTTAGATGCATGCATTGTTCTACAAGGTTTTCATTGATTGGGTCGACACAATGTGTGGCACCAAGCTGCATTGCCAGCTCGCGCCTCGCTGCCACCGGATCTGACACGATAATCGTGGTAGCGCCGCTGATTCTAGCGCCTTGCACAGCGGCCATACCCACGCCGCCCAGGCCCATTATCAGCACGCTGGCGCCTTTCTCTACATTTGCCGTGTTAAACACAGCGCCCACACCGGTTTGCATCGCACAACCAATAACGCAGGCGTGTTCCAAAGGTACGTCTGCGGGAATTTTTACAGCACCACTGGCCTGAGTGACCACATACTCAGCAAAGCCTGCCATGCCCAGCCCACGGAGAATAGGTTTGCCCTCTCGAGACAGTCCAGTTTGTCCGTCAGCAAACGTATTGGTAAATACAGCATGGGTATTGAGGCAGAGTTGAGGCTCATTGCGAACGCAGTAATAGCAATGCCCGCAAGGTGGCGCTGGCGTTAACACAACATGGTCTCCTACGGCGAGGTGTTCTACTCCAGGCCCCATGCTTTCAACAACGCCAGCGGCCTCATGACCGAGAATGATAGGCTCGGTTGGAACGAAAGTGCCGTCTACCTGACTCAAGTCTGAGTGGCAGATACCGCAATATTTGACAGCAACTCGCACTTCCCCCGATCGCGGTTCGATAATGTCGACGTCGTCACGAATAACAATAGGTTCGCCTGCTTGCTCAAGAATCGCCGCTCTCATTTCTGCCCTCATTACCTGAATTGAGTCTCATGAGCATGCCGGCTCACAATTGATCCGTTACCTTATCGGATGGACGGTAGTCATCGGCTTAAAATTAGTCCATTTATTGTCAACCAATTCAGCGTTTGAGGGTTAGTAGAGTTGAAGCAGCCGAAAAGCGCACTGCGTTTAGTGGCTTGCACAACTCACTAATTAGTCGAGATAAGCAGGAGAAGTATCATGAACAAACTAGTAATAGCGTTGGGTGTCATCGTCACTGCATCTTCCTGGACAGGCCTCAGTGCTGCCCAGGCAAGCGATGCATCAGATAGATTAGGAGATCGCATCGACCATCGTCTGGACCGCAAGGGTGATCGCATAGACCAGCGCCTGGATAGGCAGGGTGATATCGCAGAGCGCCGTTATGATCGGCGCGCAGAAACTGCGCGACAAAATGGTCGTGACGGTCTTGCCAGTCGCCTCGAACAGCGTGGCAATCGAGTTGACAATCGTCTTGATCGCAAAGGAGATAATATCGACCGTCGACTTGACCGCAGAGGCAATCGAATCGACCGCCGACTGGACAGGCGATAGATTGAGTAATCGTGCACAGTGTGGGGGCTTTGGATGCCCTCTTAACTGCGCTAGGCTGCATGGGCATCAGTTCTTATTGCAAACGGAGTGTTGCCAGCAGCCTATGCACAACGAGCAAGCTCAACAGTCGCTAATGCGGGAAATGGATCAATTTCTTGCTGCGCAAGAGCGCAGGGCATTCAATATGGCTCTGATGGCTACGGGAAATCGGGACGATGCCCTGGAGATTGTGCAGGACTCAATGTACAAGCTGGTGCAAAAGTATTCGCAGAAAGATCCTGCTCACTGGGGACCTCTGTTCACCCGAATTTTGCAAAATAGAATCAAGAATTGGTATCGTCGCCAGTCGCTAGCTTTGCGCTGGTTTTCGCGTCAAGAGACAAGCGAAAATTCGCCGGGTGAGCAGGATTTAACGTGGGAAGGCGAATTGACTGCAGAGCTTAGCAGCCGTTCTCCGGTGAGTGATGCACAACAGCAACGTTTTATGCAAGCGCTGGAAGTTGCGTTGCGCGATCTGCCGCTAAGGCAACAACAAGTGTTCTTGCTCAGAGCCGTTCAAGGTCTGGATGTGAGCGAAACAGCCAATGCAATGAGCTGCTCAAAGGGCAGCGTTAAAACCCACTACTCCAGAGCGCTGCAAAAATTGAAGCAACAACTAGCGGAATATGCCTGATGTCTGATGACCTAACAAACAAAGCCAAAGCCCCGGCAGAGAGTGACGACGCAGAGCGCGAACTGCTCGCACGCAGTGCAGATCTGATGGAAAGCAAAAGCGAGACGCTGGACGCGGCAACCCTAAGCCGATTACACAGTGCTCGATCGGCCGCGCTGCAACAAAAACGTGGTCCACAGTGGCACTGGATGCCAATAGGTGGTGCTATCACAGCGGCTGTTTTGGTTGTGGCTGTATTGCAAGTTGAAACGGATTCGAGTCAATCCGAGTTGGTTGAATCCTTGCCACAGCTGGTCGATTCGGCACCGGCAAATGTGGATGATTTCGAACTGCTCGCCTCGGCAGCGGATTTAGAGCTACTGGAAGAACTGGAATTTTATATGTGGCTGGAGAGCGACCAAGGCGTTGAAGCATGATCAGTAAAACGATCTCTATTAGCTGTTGTACCGCATTGGTTTTCGTATCAATAGCCGGTCTGATATGGGCGCAGGATTCAGTGGCTGATATTGAATTTCTTGAGTTTCTTGCGAATTGGTCTGAAGAAGAACAGTACTGGCTGGAGTCAGAGTTGGATAAGGAATTCGGTACATTCGCAGAAAACGAATGCGGGGATACGACGATAGAACACGCTGGCGACACAAACCCCTCGCGATGCGAGGCGGTCGCGATTGATGAGGAGGGCGTACAATGATCAGACATTTCACAATGAGTGCACTTTTATATTGCTTGTGCGCGGTGTTGCTTGTAATAAGTGTTGATAGTGTTGCGCAGCAGTCCTGGGCTGAATTGGATGTCGCTGAACAGCAAGCGCTGAAGCCATTTGAATCGCAGTGGGAATCGTTTTCCACAGAGCGACAACAAAAGCTGCTCAGAGGGTTGGAACGCTGGCAGTCGATGAATGCTGAACAACGCGCCAACGCAAGAAGCCGTTATGCCCGTTGGCAGGGTATTAGTGCTGATCGAAAACAGCTTATCAGGGAGCGCTATCAAAAATTCAAAGCCTTATCGCCGCCACAGCGAAAACGTTTGCTGGAACAACGCCAGCGCTACAAGTCAATGTCCAGAGAACGGCGACAGGAGCTTCGACGGCGATTTCGCGATCTCAGTCCTGCTCAGAAAGCCAATATCCGTAAAGCCTTGCGAGATCGATAGAAACGATCGCTTCTCTCGATGATATAATCGTCGCTCGAATATGATTGAGGATTTATCGAATGGGCACACACTTTGATTCCCCTGCCGAATTATTGGCCGCCGAACCCGGGCTTGCTCTGGGCAGTAGCGATTGGCTATTGGTGGATCAGGAGCGTATCAACCTGTTCGCGGACGCCACCGGCGATCATCAGTGGATACACGTTGATACCGAGAAAGCCAAGCAAGGTCCATACGGCGCCTGTATTGCGCATGGCTATCTGACGTTATCTTTGGTGAATTTGTTTTTGCCGGATATCTTTAAGGTGCACAATGTTTCTATGGGTATCAACTACGGCGTTGAGAAAGTACGTTTTCCGGCGGTAGTGCCCGCCGGCACAAAAATACGGGGCAGTGGGGAATTAGTGCGCGTTGAAGAAGTTAAAGGCAGTGCTGTGCAGGCA
>JBGCDE010000240.1:0-22149 GCA_045105115.1 Pseudomonadales bacterium
TGCACTTGAACAGGCCACTACTGTTTCTGTTCGCTACATGGGGCAAGATCATGCTGCACGCATACTCTCAATAGACAAACAAACAGACCTTGCATTGCTTGATACGAACACGGGACAGCTTCACGCCATTGGTTTGAGTGAAAAAAACTTGCAGTCTCAAGAGCCAGTCTGGTCGGTGGCCTTCCCAATGGCTATGGCGCAACGCACTGAGCTTGGCTTGTATCAGAAAACATTCAACGAACGACTGTTAACGAGCACGCATGCCAATCAAGGTAGTTCAGGCGGTGGCTTGTTGCGATGCAATCAGGGTGATTTTGAACTAGCCGGTATTATTCATGGCTACATAGCGGTTCGTGTTGGTAACGATCGCTTTAACAGTGGTGATTCAACATCGGTTCCAGCATCAATCATCCGGCATTTTCTTAATGCTTCAGTAGATACAGACCGCCAGCTGCTTTCCAAGCGATAGCGATTTAGCTCACACCTGACCCTACAGTAACTTGCATCGAAGCAAGTTGCCTCTAGTATGAGTGCTTCAGAACAGGCAGTAGGAGTAGGTAATGGCTTTCAACGGCAAAGTAGCTTTAATCACCGGTGGTGGCAGTGGCATGGGGCAGAAAGCGGCGTTAATGCTGGCCGAGCAGGGTGCTAAGGTGGCGATCTTTGATGTCAATGAAGCTGGCATGGAAGAGACGACCGCAAGTAATAGCAACATCAAAAGCTATCGCGTTGATATTTCGGATACAGAGGCCGTGCAAGCGGCAGTTGCTCAAGTTGAGAGTGAACTGGGTCCAATTGACCGGGTTGCCAATGCGGCCGCAATCATGCCATTTGGGAAGCTGCTTGAGCAAGATCCTAAAGTGCAAATCAAACTAATGGAAATCAATTACAACGGGCTGGTAAACATCGCGACCGCGACTGTGCCGGGCATGGTTGAACGCGGTAGCGGCGATTTCATTAGTTTCTCATCCATGTCCGGTATCATTCCCGGTTTGCTCATGGGTGGATACTGCGCCACTAAAGCGGCGGTCTCTATGTACACTGAAATCTTGTACCACGAGAATCTTAACAGCGGCGTACGCTTCGTATGTGTTTGCCCACCGCCGGTAGCAACACCATTGTGGAAACAAGCCAAAGATACCGTAGTACCCAAGGTGACTCAGGTAGACGTTGTGCTAACGCCTGAAGAGGTGATCAATCATGTGGAAGCATCGCTAGAGAAAGGCGAGTTTTTATCTTTTCCAGGTAAGGGCACCAAAATTGGCTATCGAGTTAGAAACTGGATGCCATCACGAATATGGGATCACAATCATAAGGTAGAAGGATTCTAAAGCTGGTCTTCACCAAACAGTATTTCCAGTCTGGCTGTAAAGCGGGCAACTCCGTCACGTTCACTGAATACCGGCTCGTCGTACCTCACACCCTCTGGAGGGTCAAGCATGTTTCGGCGCCATACGTAGGCTGGCTCGAGTTCAAAAAACAACCATTTACGCAGAAAGTTGCGTCGATAAGTGGCTCCTAAACCATAGCCTCGGGTCAACTCATTTGGTCGGGTATCGCCTTCGAAATTTACAAAATAGGAAATAGCGGAACGGTCGTTGATCTTGCGCGACAAAGAGACAAAACTGGTCCATTCAACACCGCGTGTTTTTTCACCCCAGTCAAATCGACTAGACCAGCGAATGAATTTTTCACTGGCCAATGGTCTGTCAAATTCTATAGTGGTAAACGTGCCAAAGCCTTCTCCATCTCTGAAATAGAGTTCTTCAACGAAGCGACCTAGTACTTGTTTCGGTAAAGGTTGCTCGTAGCGATATCGAGCAGCTAATTTTAGTTTGAGGCTCGATCGAAAGCCCAATTTGAAGTCAAGCCGTGAACGCTCTTCATCAATGCTGGTGTATTGCAGAGCGATATCGTTCTTTGGGTTGCTGTCAGATAGGGCCTGGTCTATCGCGTCGTTTTGCCCCGACGCATCGCCATTTTCATCAGAGAAAATCAGACCAACGCGCTCACTTATACGAGGTAAAACGACTTTACCTCTTACCCTAAAGCCGAGGTCATTGTCCTCTTCTTCATCCCACTCGTGGTCTAACTTTAAGCGCAGGAAAGACTGCGCGGATTCAAGATCAGTTCGGGGTGTACCAAAAAAGCCATCAAGCCAGCGCACCATGCTGTCAGATTGTCGCGTTACAAATAGATGACTGGAATCCATCCAGCCTTGTTTCGCGTCGTCTTCAGTCGCCTCTATGGTCTCTGACGATGTTTGCTGCGTCAAATCTTCAAGAGAAGGCGTGGCAACTCGCTCCTGTGCGACTACTGCAGAATGCTGTAGCGCCGCGAGTAAACAGACACTGGTCAGGCAGCGCATAGAAAGAATCGACATTCTTGCAGTTAAGCGTATGCGAGAAAATTATTCAACCGGAAAACACCGGACCGAGTAACACAACTCAGTTAAACGGGTATTCTTCTGGTCCGCGCATGCTTGGTAAGCCATCTTCAAGAATGTCGGTCATACGTTGTTCGATGATGGGCAGTGAACCTTCACGGTGAGGCAGAATGTAAAATCGCCCTGATTCTATGGCATCAAAGCACAATTGCGCTACCGTTTGCGGCTGCATCGCACCCGCAAACACAGGTGCGGCTAACTCCGTCACAGCCTTCTGCTCTGCGTGCCACTCTGGTGTTTTTTCAACGTTGCTGCGGTTGCGGCTGGACGTAATTATATTGGTACTAACGTAACTTGGACACAACACAGACACGCCAACATTTTTAGATTCATTGCGAAGCTCACCGTGCAGCACCTCGGATAAAGCGACCACCGCGTGCTTACTTACGGTATAGGGCCCAGAGGAGGGTGCTGACACCAGACCTGCAATCGATGCCGTGTTCACAATATGCCCAATATTTTGTTCAACCATGTGCTTGCTGAAGACTCGAATGCCGTGAATAACACCCCATAAATTAACCCCCAAAGTCCACTCCCAATCTTCCGTACTCAGGTCCCACATGGCACCATGCCCGTCCACACCGGCATTGTTAAACAATACCTGCACCGAACCATAGGCATCGAAAGTACGTGCTGCGAAGTTATCCATTGCCTCAGCGCTGGACACATCGGTTTGAACGGCAAGCACCTCGCCTTTTTTAGATAGCTCGGCTGTGGCGCGGTCCAAGGCTTCTTGTTCTACATCGGCAATCGACACTTTCATACCGCGTTCCAATGCGGCCTCGGCCATCGCGTATCCAATACCACTTGCGCCGCCGGTGATAGCAGCAACTTGCCCTTCAAAGTCTTTCATCTGTTTTCTCAATAAGACACTAATAATTAGCTAAACCAAATCACTCTGGATCTGAAATCTTCAGAAGCTGCTTGCCATCATTGGCGCCACTGAACAAACGGAGGAATGTGGCTGGAATATGATCAAACCCGTGCTGAACATCTTCCTTCCATTGCAGTTTACCGTCGGCTAGCCATTGGCCCAGATCGGCAAACGCCAGGTCGATTTTGTCTATGTAATTGAACATAATAAAGCCCTCCATGCGAACACTGAATTTCACCAGATTCATCAGGTTATTGGGGCCTGAAGCGGGCTTGTCGTTATTGTATTCAGAAATGGCGCCGCATAAGACGATACGGCCAAATTGCGCGATATGATCTATGCCGGCTTCTAATGTCTGACCACCGACATTGTCGAAAAACACATTGATTCCATCTTCACACAAAGTATTTAAACGCTCGTTGATATCTTCATTTTTGTAATCAATGACGTGATCCAGCCCCAGGTCTTCCAGCAGCCATTTGCACTTCGCGGGTCCGCCAGCAATACCGATTACCCGGCAGCCTTTCAGCTTCGCAATTTGAGCAACCACCGACCCAGTGGCGCCAGCCGCACCAGATACTAGAACAGTATCACCTTGTTTGGGCTGACCGACATACAGCAGGCCGAAATACGCCGTTAGCGCAGTGCCGCCCATTATCGTCAATGGCATGGTAGGAGGGACGCCCTCAGGAATGACATTGCCCGGAAACATCTCGCTGCTGCCGCCACCTATGGCGTAGTCCTGCCAGCCGAACATGCCTTGGACTAATTGCCCCTCGGGGAAATCGGGATTGTCTGAGCGCACTATCTGCCCCACAGCCGTTGATCGCATAGGTCGACCAAGCTCGGCAGGTGGCAGATAGCTTGGTTCATCATCCATCCAGCCGCGCATGGCTGGCTCAAAGCTGAGATAAAGGTTGCGCACTAAATACTCACCCTCTGCTAATTTTGGTTCGGGGCGTTTGGCTTCGTGATATTCAAAATGGTTTTCGCTGACCATGCCGGACGGGCGTGAAGCTAGCAACCATTGGCGGTTAACGTCGTTCATAGTGAAATAGCTAGGGTGTACTGATTCAAGCTTCTATAATACGTGCATGTGGCCAGGCTACTGATGACCTATCGGTAATTGCACTATTTGAAACGGCGGCACTTGCAACAATGAAACAGCTCCGAATTATCTATCACAGTCAGGGCAGCCACGTGGACGCTATGGCTCAAGCTGTGTTCAGCGGTGCTTGCCAGGAAGAAGGCGTGAGTAGTCAACTGATTATGGCGCCAGATGCAGGCTTGCAAGATTTGCTTGACGCTGACGCCTTGATTTTCGGCACGCCGGAAAATTTTGGTTACATGTCTGGCATGCTAAAGGATTTTTTCGACCGAACCTTTTATCCTGCTGAACCTTACAAGATAAATTTGCCGTACGCACTTTTCGTAGGTGCCGGCAATGACGGCACAGGTGCAATCTCTGCTGTTGAGCGAATTGTTCTTGGTTATCCATTACGAAAAGTAGCCGAGCCGGTCTTATCCGTGGGCGGTATCTCCGACACGGCGTTGCAGCAATGTGAAGAGCTTGGACTGAGCATCGCGGCCGGCACTTCCATGGGTATTTTCTAAACAGGTGTACCGCTTGTCTGCCAAGCATTTGGCATGATGTGAGTTGGCCCGATAACTGCAATCCATTCCATACATTTCCGCAGAAAGTGAAATATCTGGACGTGTGACCGTGCCAGACGTCAATAAGTCGTCAAGAAGCGCCGCGCGCCCAGCTAATCATCTTCGAAAGTCGGAAAATTGACTGTCTGGAACAGGCGGTCATGGCTGAATGTAATAGAAAGGATTGGGTCATAAGCTAATGGACGCCGGACGAGTTGACGTAAACAATGTGCTGCAGCAAATGCGGATGATGCGCGAGCAGGCTCAAGCAGGTGCCGGTAGCGCTGTTAATGGTGATGTCGGTGCTGCGGGTGATCTCAATCTACGTGGCATCAACCAAGGCCCGGAGGTTGCCAAATCTGACTTTCAAAATACTCTCAATTCGGCGATAGACAAAGTTAACGAGCTACAGAAGACCTCTGGTGCACTGGCAGAAGCCTATCAACTGGGTGACACCAGAGTTTCGCTCAGTGATGTGATGGTGGCATCGCAGAAATCGGGTGTGGCATTTCAAGCGATGACACAGGTGCGCAACCGTTTGGTTGAGGCCTACCAGGAAGTGATGAACATGCCTATCTAGGCAGTAGTAATAATAATTATAGATGGCACAAGGAACATAGTGCGTGGCAACAACTGATTCGACCGCCGTATTAGGCTTTGCAGGCTTTAACGGTCTCAGTTTTCTAAGGCAACTGGGCTTAATGCTAGGGCTCGCGGCAAGCGTTGCTGTGGGCTTTGGTGTGGTTCTCTGGAGCCAGGAACCAGACTACCGGGCGCTGTTCGAAGGTATGGAATACGTAGACGCCAATGAGGCGATCACGATACTAGACGGCCATCAAATTCCCTACAAGCTGGATTCCAGAACCGGAAATCTATTAGTCGAGGCGGAACGACTTCACAGTGCACGCCTGAAACTTGCTGCGGGCGGAATCAGTGCTAATCCTGCGGTTGGTCTGGAAGTGCTCGACCAGGAACAATCGCTTGGCACCAGTCAATTTATGGAAACCGCTCGGTACCGGCGCGGTTTAGAAGGTGAGCTTGGACGAACGATTAGTAATATCAATGCTGTTCGAAGTGCTCGTGTACATTTAGCCATTCCCAAAGCGTCCGTTTTCGTAAGACACGCAAAACGCCCACGCGCTTCTATTTTTGTCGAACTGTTCTCTGGACGCGCGCTTAGCGGTTCGCAGGTCAAGGCTATCCGTAACATGGTGGCTTTCAGTATTCCCGAACTGAAGCTTGAGGACGTCACGATTGTTGACCAGCTGGGCAATCTACTGTCGAACTCTGAGAATGGTCGTGATCTTGAGATGGCAAGTCGCCAGTTGGATTATAAAAACCGTCTAGAGCAAGATTTCAACGAGCGCGTCAACAGTATACTGGGTCCGATTGTTGGTGCGGGTAACTACCGTTCTGAAGTTACCTTGGATGTGGATTTCACAGAAATGGAACAAACTGATGAGATCTACAACCCGGATCTTCAATCGGTTCGCAGTGAAGAAACACTTGAGGAACAGCGAAGCGGTGGTGATGACGCGCTGGCTGGCGGCGTACCTGGCGCATTAACAAATCAACCGCCCGCGGCAGCCAATGTTACAGCTGATAACCCAGGCGCAGGCGCAGCGGGCGCAGACGGCGCCGGAGCGGGTAGTTCCAGCAAACGCCAAAGCACGCGAAACTACGAGTTGGACAGAACAATAAGCCATACACGGCACCAGGTTGGTAAAGTGCAGCGTATTTCTGTCGCAGTGGTAGTTGACCATAAAATGGTGCCTAAACCGGTCGAAGAAGCCACTGTCGCCGAAGGCGAAGAAGAGACTGCTGATGAAGAAGAGGGCTCAGAAGAAGGCGATGCAGCGCCTGCCGAACCGGAGATGATTGCCGAGCCGTGGGACGAAGAACAGCTACAGCGTTTAACCCAGTTGGTAAAAGATACTGTCGGCTTTAGCGCTGCTAGAGGTGATTCGGTTAACGTGATCAATGCTGAATTTGTAAAGCAGAAGCCTCCGGTGGCCTTTGAGGCTCCGCCAATTTGGGAGCAAGCCTGGTTTAAAACGCTGGTTAAACAAGTACTAGGTGGATTGTTCGTACTGATTCTGGTGTTTGGAGTGTTAAGACCTACGCTCAAAAACCTCAGCAAGGCTGCGCCACCTGCGGCGCCGCCAACACTAAGCAATATAGAACAGCCTGACGCTGACTCTGTGAAGAATGAGGCAAATGCCGCATCTCGTGCCGCAGATGAAGAGGCTAATCGCGCGATTGCCCTGGATAACAGCGATGCCAGCGTCGCCCTTGCAGGTGGTGCTGGCGTTGCCGCACTGGGCAACGATTCCGAACAGATGATGATTCCTGGCTTACAGGGAAATTTTGAGCAACAAATGGATTCCATCAAAGGCCTGATCGAACAAGATCCGAATCGTGTTGCGCAAGTTATAAAAAAATGGGTAGCCGAAAGTGAGTAATGCCGGGGAAGAAACCGCCGGAGCTTTGTCGAAGATTGATCAGGCGGCGATTCTATTGATGTCACTTGGCGAAGCCGATGCGGCAGCTGTGCTTAAAAATATGGGGCCAAAAGAGGTTCAGGCAATCGGTACGTCCATGTCGATGCTTGCCGATGTTCAGCAAGAACAAGTTGAGAGCGCCGTAAGTAGTTTATTAACTGATGTAGGTGGGCAAACCGGGCTTGGTGTTGATTCGGAAGATTATATCCGCAGCATCATGGTCAAAGCTTTGGGCGAGGACAAAGCCAATAGCCTTGTTGATCGCATTCGCTTAGGAGGCTCAACATCAGGGCTTGATTCACTCAAATGGATGGAAGCTCGAAAAGTTGCCGATATTATCCGTCATGAGCACCCACAGATACAGGCCATAGTCATTGCGTATCTGGAGGCGGATCAATCTGCCGCAATTCTTGAGTTTCTCGATGAGCCTAAACGCTTGGAGATTATTCGTCGGGTGGCCGAGCTTGATACTGTGCACCCGGCGGCTTTACAAGAACTCAATGAGATACTCGAACAGCAATTTGCCGGACATGCAAAAACCCAGGCCAGACCAATGGGTGGGCGTAGAATAGCGGCCGAGATTCTTAACAGTCTCGATAAGAAGCTTGAAGCTGATGTTATGGAGCAGCTGACCGAACAAAACGAGCAATTATCGGTAGAAATCAAAGACCTGATGTTTGTGTTTGAGAACTTGTTGAATGTTGATGACCGCGGTATTCAGGTTGTTCTCAGGGAAGTAGATACAGACAAGCTGATCTCGGCATTGAAAGGTGCCAGCGAAGAGCTTAAAGCAAAAATATTCGGCAACATGTCGAAGCGCGCAGCTGAATTACTTGCCGATGATCTTGAAGCGAAAGGGCCAATGCGAGTCAGTGAAGTGGAAGAGGCTCAGCGCGAGATTCTAACAATGGCTCACAAACTGGCCGAAGATGGCGAAATTTCTCTGGGTGGTTCTGGCGACGAGATGTTGTAGTGGGTGATCGAATACCTGCAGCAGAGGCACGCGAAATGGAAAATTGGAGCCCCCCAGAACTCGGTGATGACAAGATAGCGTTTGTTGGAACCCAAAGTGGTACAGCGACAGCGACGTTCCCGCCACTGAATTCAGCGAACAAGGACTCACCCGCCAAAGAGCAATCCGAAGGTAGAAAGCGGGTTACCGTGAATGAGCTGGACGCCTTGCTGTTGGAAGCTAAAGAACAAGCCTATAAGGATGGCCTGCAACAAGGTATTGAAGCCGGTGAAAGGCAAGGGCGCGAGGAAGCATTGCGGGTCGGCCAGCAGCTGGCTGCTGAACAACTTACATCGGCGTTATCTGCGATCTCTAAACTCGAAGAAAACTTGCCTACCGCTCTTAACGTGCACAACAAGGAAGAGCGCCGTTTGATGTTGCAGCTGATTGAAAAAATGGTATGCAGCGTGACGCGAGCAGAACTTCGCATGGGCGCGAACAATCTAGAATCGATTATGGAACAAGCTTTAAGTACCCTTTCGGATCACGATCAAGTAATAGAAGTGCGAGTGTGTGAAAGTGATTACCAGACGCTGGAGCAATACCAAAGTGATGGACAATGGCGATTAGTCAGCGATGCTTGCCTGGAAACAGGTGATTGCATTGTAGAGTCGCGCAGGGCTCTGCTCGATCACACCGTTCAACACAGAATTGATGAGGCGCTGGCTGCGCTGCAAACCCAGCTTGGCAATGTGGGTGGAGATGTAGCGTAATGCTTGAAGAACTGAGTGCGGCAGCGAATCTCTTTGAGTTTCAACCGGAACCCAAAGCAAGTGGTAGGCTGAGTCGAGTCGTTGGTCTAACGATAGAAGCTGTTGGCTTGAAAGCGGCTGTTGGCAGCCGTTGTCTGATAGAACATCCTGAACACGCCCCGGTGGAAGCCGAGGTGGTTGGCTTCTCAGATGAAAAAACGTTTCTTGTTGCATTATGCGGCCAACATGAATTGTATCCTGGTGCGCGAGTGCGCCCAGTTCAACAAAGCAGCAAACTGGCGGTAGGTCCTGAATTGCTTGGTCGCGTGATTAATTCTTTGGAACAGCCACTGGACCAACTTGGTGAACTAAAACCCAGCAGTGAAGTGTTATTTCGTTCTTCCATTATCAACCCTATGCTTCGCCAGCCAATCGAAAGTCCATTGGACGTGGGCGTTAGATCAATCAACAGTCTGTTGACTCTCGGCAAAGGTCAGCGAGTTGGCTTGTTCGCCGGCAGCGGTGTTGGCAAGAGTACGCTGCTTGGAATGATAACGCGTTACACATCAGCCGATGTAGTTGTGGTTGGCCTGGTTGGTGAAAGAGGGCGGGAAGTACGCGAGTTTATTGACCAGAATATGGTGGAAGAGACCCGGAAGAAAGCAATTGTAGTTGCAGCGCCCGCGGATGAAACACCTTTAATGAGAGTACGTGCGGCTAACCTGGCTACACGTATTGCAGAATATTTTCGTGATCAGGGTAAGCAGGTTTTGCTGTTAATGGACTCGCTGAGCCGGTTTGCACAAGCGCATAGAGAAATTGCGCTGGCTGCTGGCGAGCCACCTGCCACAAGAGGTTACCCGGCATCGGTGTTTGCGAAGTTGCCTTCATTGGTAGAGCGAGCTGGCAATGGTGCTATTGGTTCCGGTAGCTTAACGGCTATTTATACCGTGCTAACGGATGGTGACGAACTGCAAGACCCAGTCGCCGATGCCGCTCGAGCAATTCTTGATGGTCATTTGGTGATGTCACGAAAGCTTGCAGATGCGGGTCACTTTCCGGCAATTGATGTGGGCGCCTCTGTCAGTCGAGTGATGCCTAGTGTTACTGCAAAAAACCATCAGCAGAGCGCCTTGCAGTTCAAACAATGGAATGCGGCATACGAAGAAGTACGCGACTTACTGGCGATTGGTGCTTACAGGCAAGGCGCGAATCCGCTGGTTGATCAGGCGGTCGCGAAGTGGCCTTTCATGCAATCCTTCTTGCAGCAGAGTGTTGAGCAAGGCGTAAGCGTTAAGGACTCAATTGATGGCTTGGAACAACTTGTGAGCAGTCATGGCGCTGCTGAACTTCAACTTCAGCCAGACGCCGTACATGCCATGAATAATGGACAATGAGCGAGATGCGATAAATGCCCGCCAACCTGAAAAGAAGGCGCCAGGTTCTCGCTACCATGAGCTCGGTACTGCGCAGTGAAGAACAAGCCGTAGCAACGACGGTGGGTGAATATGCGGCTTTATTAGATACCGGTTTGGGTAAATACCAGCAGCTCAATGATTACTTCGCTGAGTATCTGGAGGCGATGCGCAGTTCACAGAATGGATCAAATATTGATCCGGCAGAGCGCACACGCAAGCAACTCTTTCTAAATCGTTTGCAAACAGTTATTGAGCAACAACAACGTGAGAACAGTGCGATCGAGCAACGCCTTGAACAGGCGAGAGAAGTCTGGGTGGAAGCGCGTCATCGCGCTCAAAACATGAACACCAGGCTAGAAGAGGTAAGCCGCATGGAGCATCAGGAAATAAATAGACGGCAGGAAGCACGGGATGAAGAAGAAATTATGCAACGACAGCGTTACCGCTGAGCATTTGTTACGAAAGCAAGACGATCGCTGTGCGGTCAATCTCGTCACAGCTGCTAGACTTAAGCAAGATATTATCTGGAGCTGAATGGAATGTTCCTGGATCGACGACTTACCAAACGTAAAGAAGACCTACCTGATGATCACGTTCAGGAAAGAAACACCGACTATGCGTCTGCGCACTGTTGGTTTCTTGAGTTCTCTTTTCGCAACGCCGAACTGTGTGAAGCCAACCCGGTACCTGGCATTCTTGATGCTCTGATTGGCAGCGGCTTACCTGAATCTGCCAGAGCGGATGTGCACACCGTCATCAACGAACTTTATGTCAATGCCCTGGACTACGGCGTATTGGCGATGTCGGACAGTCAGAAGCAGGAAGAAGATAGCTTTTATGAATTCCACGAATGTAGAGACCAAAAATTGTGCCGCTTGGCAGAATTGGGAGATACTGCGCAGACTTGGATAAAAATAGATTGCATGCTCGACATAGCAGATCGCCCTCGTCTGGAGATTGTTGTGGCTGACTCTGGTCCAGGTATGACTGACGCAAGTGATGAGCAGAAGTCAGCTCAACTTGGCAGTGAGAAGCTAACTGGTAGAGGGTTACATATAGTGCGCTCGTTGGCTAGTGAGCTGCAATTCTATGGTCAGAAGAACCAGATTAAAGTTGTCTATCAGTGCTAGTATTCGCAAGCTATGAGATGCTTGCTCGATACAGAACAATTAGATGAACTGAGATTTGTGCTTGAAGATGATTTCCCAGCGTTTATTGATTCTTTTGTAGCCGACACTGAGATAAAGCTCACAGAGCTTCAAGTTTTGTTCGCGCAGAAATCACTGAAAGACGGCCATAAGCTTGCACACAGTCTGAAGGGAAGTTGCCTTAATCTTGGCGCTAATGAGATGGCACAGCAGTGTCAACGCTTGCAAGATGCTCACACCGACGCCGATTCTCGTGCTCAGTTGCAGACCTTGCAATCTACCTGGGCAGACACGAAAGCTGAGCTCAGCTGAGTAAAATATGGCTAAGTAGCCTTCTCCACCTGCGGATCAACTCCGTACTTTCAATGTTGGCAGGGCTATTGCATTACCTATAACGGTGCATGGGCATTTACGCTCGCTTTTTGACCGATAGGAACGCTATGACAATCTCAACACTGCTGTCGCTGCAACATACAAGCTCGATTTCACTGAACAGTGAAACTTCTGAGGCAGGTCATCTGACTGATTTGGCTGGATATTTTCAAACGACCTTGCAGAAGCAAATAGCGGCCTCAAGTACTGACGCAAATGCTGATGCTGTCGTGGTTGATCAGGCGTTTCCTGACAGTGCAGAGAATGCCTTGCTCTTAGGCGGCGAAGCTTTGCCGGTTGCAGGCACTAATTTGCCGGCTCAGCAAGCTGCTCTTGGAAGATTGTCGGTTTCTTTTAGTGGACCAATTGGTTCAGGCAAGCAGGACCTGGCGGCATCATCGAATTCGCTGCCGTTTTCGCAATCTGAAATTGAGCGCGCACTGCAGGGCGCTAGACAGTATTTCAGCAAGCATGCCGTTCAACAGAATGCCAGTGTGGATGCTAAAACCCCGCAAGCTTCCTTAACCGTCCCTAATCGCTCTGCACCGGTACAATTTTCTGAATTAAGCTCTACTTCAGTCATTACGCCAGCAGTGCAGGATGCACTTAAATTGGCTGAGCGCACTGGAGTGTTGTTCGAAAGTAGCGTGAGAGCACCCGCACTCAGTTCTCAATCAAATGCACAGCATGCTTCTTTGACGGCAGCGCCCATATCGACCAACTACCTGGCCGGGTCGACGAACAACATCAATCCATTGATGACAGGCGCTAATGCGCCCTCGCAGAACGTGTTGGTGCCGCGAACAACAACGGCAAGTGCACAAGTCAATCCATCGATTGCTGATGGCAAGAGTGTTCTCAATCTCAAATCTCTTACAGTTTCTTCTGTGATGGCTAACACCGTTGTTAAAAGTGCCGATGCAAATCAGCCGTTGCCCATCACAAACGCCAATCAGCTTAATTATGAAGGGATCAGCTTGAATGCCGCTCCGTTACTGAGTGCGAATGAGAAAATGGAATCGTTATCCGGACGGCTCTCTCAGCAGGCTTCTTCGCTCAATATACCTGTTAGAGAGCAGCTGGCTTCGCACACAAGTCCTAATCAATTTGATGCCGCAATAAAGCCTGCGCAAGCCATCCAATCAGCAGCACCGAGCAGCCAACCGAGCTCTGTGGACTTAACTACAGGTCGTCAGTTTATTTCGGCTCCTGATGCTATCGATGCTATCAGAGATAGATTTGCTGAATCAAACGACAGTAAAGTACTGCCGGCAAACCAAAATGCTAGCTCGGTCAAGCAGCCACCGATAACCTCTAAAATGCCTGATCAAGCAGGATCCGATCCACTATCAATGCTAAATCGACAGGCTCTGAATGCCGAATCTTTCCGCAACACCATTAAGACTGCGCAGGAGCGTGGCCTGGGTCGACAGCAAGAAAATGCCATACGCTCTGAACAGAATTCTATCGGTGATACACGACCCTTGGACGGAGACAACGGCAGAACGATCGCTTTGCCTTCTGTTACTGGCACACAAGCCGTAGGTGCACAAGCGCCGAGCACGGCGTCAGCGTTCGTTAACCCCATGATCGATATGGCTGCTGGTCAGGCCGATGCAGCGGCCAAGCTAGGTCAGAGAATTCAATGGATGGTTAATGCCAATTCGGGACGCGCCGATATTCAAATAGATCCGCCTGAACTAGGCTCTGTACAGATTCAGGTTTCTCAGGAAGAGCGACAAACCACTGTATCGTTCGTAACCCAAAACGCGAGTGCCCGTGAACTGATAGAGCAATCTTTACCAAGACTTAGAGAGCATCTCGAAAATCTGGGTATTGAGTTGGCAGATGCAAGCGTAGAGCAGCAGACAGCGGGGCACACCGGGGATGACGACACTAAATCGGATGCCATAGCCAAGGTTGATAGTGATGAAAACACGAAGCGTGATGAGTCAAATGGTGAGAAATCTGGCCTGACTGTCGAACACCGCGACGGTGGGATCGATGCCTACGCATAATAGTAGCGCGCCAATTATTTGACTAAAAAGAGTGGGTCTTTGCATCTAACTCTCTTTCTTCATATCCGTAAGCCCTTATAAATCAAAGCTTTATATTAATAAACGCAGAGCTGGCATAGCTATTGCTCTTCTATTTGTCGGCACCGGAAACATCCGGAAATCTGACGCGCCGTTGTTGCGTGGAAAACGCCAATAATGGTTAAGGAATAGACAAATGGCAGACAAAGACGCAGTTGAAGGCGAAGAGAAGAAAAAAAGCAAACTTCCGCTGATTATAGGTTTGGTCGTGGTACTTGGCGGCGGTGGTGCCGGTGCCTGGTTCAGTGGCTTACTTGGTGGCGGCGGTGATGAGAAAGAAGAGGTTAAGGAAGTCGATGTCAGTGAACTTCCGGCCCAATACGTTTATATGAAACCTGAATTCATAAGCAACTTCATTATCGATGGTCGATCGCGCTATATGAAAATCGAAGTAGTCGCAATGACGCGTGATGACGATGTGGTGTTGGCGATGGAGACACATATGCCAACAGTTAGAAATCAGCTGGTGATGCTGTTTGGTAACACTGACTATGACTCACTGAAAACGCACGAAGGTAAGCTTGCCTTGCAGCAAGCCGCATTGACCGAAGTGCAAACTGTCATGAAAAAAGAGCTCGGTAAAGAAGGTGTCGAAAAGATTCTGCTAATGGATTTCGTATTGCAATGAGCGAAGGCGTTGAAGGCGAAAAAGAGCTTCTCAGTAAAGAAGAAATCGATACGCTACTTACCGGCGTAGACGACGGTGATGTAGAAATAGAGCGCAGCGTTAACGACGGTGTGGCAGTTCCTTTTGACTTTAAAAAACAAGACCAGATCGTACGTGGCCGAATGCCTACTCTGGAAATGTTGAATGAGCGATTTGCCCGATTCTTTCGAACAACACTTTCTGAAATGCTGCAGCGCAACTGTGGCGTATCAGCCAATACCATAGAGGTGCAGAAGTACTCAGAATACGCCGGCGACCTTTACGTGCCCGCAAGTCTCAATTGGGTCGAGTTTGCACCATTGTATGGGCGAGGTTTGATTACTCTTGACGCGACCCTGGTGTTTAAAATTGTCGACCTTTTCTTTGGCGGTAATGGCCAAAACGTTAAAGTCGATACCCGTGAATTTACAATGACTGAACAGCGCATTGTTAATCGAGTCATTAATGGCAGTTTCGCGGATATCAAACAAGCCTGGCAATCAGTGATTGATTTTGCGTTGCAGTTAAAGAGCCATGAAAGTAATCCATTGCTTACCAATATGATGGCGCCGTCTGAATCCGTCATTGTCAGCCGTTTTGAAATTGATCTTGATGGCGAGGCGGGTCAGTTTCACATCGTTCTGCCAATCAGTATGGTTGAGCCCATAAAAGATACTTTGGGAGCAGGGCTTAAAACAGATGTTGACTCAAGCGATGAGCAGTGGGGCGATGAACTACGCCGCGAATTGATGTACGCCTCAATCGACTTGAATTGCAAAGTGGTTGAAAGACAAATTTCCCTTCGCGATATTCTCGATTTGGAAGAAGGTGATGTGATACCAGTAGATCTGCCAGAGCACGTTAGTGTTCTGGCAAACGACCGACTTATCTACAGCGCAAAACTAGGCGTCTCCGGAGACCGAATGGCACTGGAGATTCACCAGCCGGTTTCAGCAGATGATTGAACCTATAAAGCAGTTTACGGCGAATAGCCGCCTAAAAAGGAAGTAGTTATGGATGACGCAACATCAGTTCAACCAGAAGATAATGAAAATCAACAACTCGAAGCGAGTCAGGTGCAGGAAAGTGGTGCCTTGGTTGAGGCCAGCAATGACGACGCGCCACAACTGGACGTCATTCTGGATATTTCTGTCACTGTATCGATGGAAGTAGGCGCCACACGAATGCCGATTAGAAAACTCTTACAACTGAATCAAGGCTCGGTCATCGAGCTGGATCGCATTGCGGGCGAGCCTTTGGATGTTTTGGTTAACGGTACGTTGATCGCTCATGGTGAAGTGGTGGTCGTGAACGAAAAATTCGGCATTCGCATGACGGATGTAATCAGTCCTTCTGAGCGAATTCAAAAACTATGAATGAATTTCCGCAAGCGTCACAGCTCGGTAATCTGGTCATCAGCCTGATTTTGGTTGTGGCCCTGATCTTCGCCTGCATTTGGGTGATCAAGCGCTTGTCAAACTTGAACCAAGCCGCCGGAAATCATCTGAATACAATCGCTTCATTATCACTGGGTACACGCGAACGAATCGTTCTGGTGCAAGTGGGTGACCAGCAAGTGCTAATAGGCGTGGCCCCAGGTCGGGTGTCAAAGCTGCAAACATTTAGTGAGCCGGTTATTGATGTTAATTCTCTGGCGTCTTCAAAGAATGACTTCTCCAGTCAGCTTGCTAACTTTCTACCAGGTGCACGCTAGCATGATTGCTACGATTTCAAGAGTAATTATTGTGTTGGCGCTTTCCTTTGCCAGCTTGAGTAGTACGGCGCAAGTAAGTGACGCGGCGAGCAGCGAACTTCCACCTATTGCATCCGCCGCAGGCATTGCAGCAATACCGGCAATGAAAGTCATTACGAATAAAGATGGCAGTGAAGACTACAGTGTGACAATTCAGATCTTGGCGTTTATGACGCTATTGAGTCTATTGCCCTCGATTCTCATGATGATGACGTCGTTTACCCGAATCATCATCACTTTCGCAATTTTAAGACAGGCCTTGGGGCTGCAACAAACGCCTTCCAATCAAATTTTGCTGGGTATGGCGTTGTTCTTAACGCTTTTTATCATGGCGCCCGTCATGACACAGGTAAACGAGAACGCAGTGCAGCCGTATTTGGCCGAGCAAATGGGATCAGCTGATGCTTTGAAAACGGCATTGGTACCTTTTCGGGAATTCATGGTAGCGCAAACAAGAGAATCAGATCTCAATCTATTCATGAGAATTGCTGATCATGGCCCGGTTAACTCTGTGGATGAAGTGCCATTTACAATATTGGCACCAGCGTTCGTCACCAGTGAACTCAAGACGGCTTTTCAGATTGGTTTTATGTTGTTTATACCTTTCCTGGTCATCGACCTGGTCGTTGCCAGCGTATTGATGGCGATGGGTATGATGATGCTGTCGCCAATCATAATTTCCTTGCCATTCAAGATAATGTTGTTTGTTCTGGTTGATGGTTGGGCACTAATTATCGGTACCTAGGCTTCCAGCTTCGCTGTATGAGCATTTTCCGCTTTCAAGTCAGCTTAACGCTGCGGCACTTAAGGAGTACGTACTATGGGTCCTGAAGTCGTTGTTGATTTACTGCGTGAAGCGATTTATCTCATTATTGTTTTAGTGAGTATATTGATTATTCCTAGTCTAATAGTGGGCTTGGTAGTGAGCGTCTTTCAGGCGGCCACCCAAATCAATGAGCAAACGCTAAGTTTCCTTCCTCGTTTGCTCACAACTTTTGTTGCCATGATGTTTGCCGGTCCGTTTTTGCTCATGAAATTGACTCAGTTTACCGAGCGCCTGGTCGCCAGTATTCCGCTTATGATTGGTTGATTGACGACAGTACCGCCTAATGCTGGAATTCAATATTGCAGAGATTGAAACGTTGGTGGCCAGTTATCTGCTGCCATTGTTTCGTATTACGGCGTTTCTTTCTGTGGTGCCAATTATTGGTACAAGAATGGTGCAGGGTCGGATTCGACTGTTGCTGTCATTAATGATTACTGCAATTGTCGCTCCGCTGTTGCCACCGCTGGATTTTGTACCTGGATTTAATGGCGCGACTATAGTGGCGGTTATTCAGGAAGTTCTGATCGGCATACTGATGGGGTTTATTCTGCAAGTGTTCTTTCACTTATTCGTAATTGCGGGGCAAATAATGGCGATGCAAATGGGATTGGGTTTTGCCTCGATGATTGATCCATCAAACGGCGTATCCGTTGCCGTGCTCTCGCAGCTATTCGTTATTCTTACCACTCTATTGTTTCTATCTATGGATGGTCATTTGGTGATGATAGAAACTATGTTAGACAGCTTTCGACGTATACCCGCAGGAGGCGAGTTTCTGTTGGCAAGCACTGGGTTGCAAGTTGTAGAGCAAGGCACATGGATGTTTGCCCACGCCTTATTGATTTCTTTGCCAGTGGTCAGTGCGTTGTTGATCGTTAACCTGGCATTCGGTGTTATGACCAAGGCCGCGCCGCAACTGAACGTTTTCTCATTAGGATTTCCAACGGCGGTTGTTCTTGGCAGTGTTTTTCTATGGTTCGGTTTATCGGGTTTTGCCGAACTTTTTCAACAGTTGCTCGACATGACCTTACGCGATATGACAACATTCGGTTCTTAGAGGCTTGTTTGTAACACCGCTTTGGCGAACCGAATGTATCAGCGCAGTCCGACACCATGAGACACGATTATTATTACTGCGATGACGAAAGTCTGAAAACAGACATTCTGCGGGCAGCTTTCAATTCAGAAGCGAGTAATTACACATTAGAAGTGTATGCTCTGGGTACTTCTGGAAACATCAAGCGATATTCTTCAACCGTGAACAATGAGCGTCGTAATACCACGACACGAGGCGCAATCTATGCGGTAACAGCAGCAATTGGTGCTGTTATCGCAAGTGTTTTGTTTCTGCCTTTACTCAATCCGGCGGGACAGCTTGTATACAGTTCGCTAATTATGCTGGTGGCATTACTTGGCGGTTGGGCGGGCGGCGCTTTCAGTCGTGCGGCGGCCCCCAGCGGCCTGCGAGCCGGCTTACGTCAGTTAAAACAAGGCCATTTGTTTATAGTTGCGCAGGGCGACAAGCGCACACAAGAGACTTTGCGCCAAGCCCTGGCACGCTACAGTAACGTACTACCAAAAGAACAGATAAAAAAGACGGCCGCTGACACAAAAGTGGAGTCAAATTTGCATTCCCAAACGTAAACAACGTTTTATCGTCAATTGTCTGACGGGGAATAGCAGTGGCTGAAGAAGATCTAAGCCAGGAAAAAACCGAGGAACCCACACCCAAACGCCTCGAAGAGGCGCGCAAAGAGGGGCAGATAGCCCGTTCTAAGGAATTGAGCACCGCCGTTCTGCTTATTGGTGGCGTAGCCGTAGTTTGGCTGTGGTATGAGAACCTGGCCAACAGCATCGCACGTTCAATGCGTTCCAGCTTCTCGCTGAATCGGGAACAACTTTTCGATCCAAGCAGTATGTTGAATATGCTCGACCGAAACGCCATGGATGTACTGTGGAGCAGTTTGCCGCCACTGGTGCTTTTATTTTTGCTTGGTGTTTTCGGCCCTATGTTACTCGGTGGTTGGGGATTCAGTGCTAAAGCTCTAGCCCCAAAATTGGAAAGAATCAGCCCGCTAAAGGGCTTGAAACGCATGTTCTCTATGAATTCGGTAATGGAGCTTTTGAAAGCCGTTGCGAAAGTTGTTCTTGTCGGTAGTGTGGCATGGTTTTGCCTGAGTTTCTTACAAGCAGACTTACTGCTGCTTGACAGCCTTGGGCTTAATGACGCGATCGTCAGTGCCAGCCGTGACATCGGTTTGGCAACGTTTGCCACAACACTTACTTTACTGGCTATTGCCGCAGTCGATGTGCCGTTTCAGATACAGCAACACGTTAAGAAGCTGCGCATGACGATGCAGCAAGTCAAAGACGAAATGAAAGAAACGGAGGGTCGTCCGGAGGTTAAGAGTAAAGTAAGACAGTTGCAGCGAGAGTTTGCGCGCGCAAGAATGATGAGCGACATACCGGATGCGGATGTGGTTATCACTAACCCTACGCATTTTTCGGTAGCGCTTAAATACGCAAGCGACTCAAGTAATGCGCCAATTATTGTTGCCAAGGGCGTAGATCTTGTTGCTTTCAGAATAAGAGAAGTCGCTCAGGCGAATCAGGTTGAACTGGTCGAAGTACCTGCTCTTTCCAGAGCCTTGTATTTCACCACTGAGATTGGGGATGAAATACCGGATGCCTTGTATCTAGCTGTTGCGCAAGTACTAGCCTATGTATTTCAGTTGAAACAAGCTGTTCGTGGGCCCGCGCCAGCGTTAGGTGATATTGAAATTCCGGAAGAGTTTCAGTACGACTAAAACGGCTATTTCAGACCGCTCGTCGGTGATTAGCCGTAGTTGCCAATTTCCTTGTGAATTTGCACGAATATTGCAGATACATGGGTGGTACGGAAGAAGGCGTCAGAAAAGCGCGCATGCACTGCTTTTTTGGCAAGTATTCTGTCAGGAAGTGCTGTCGATTGCTCAAGGAGTGATCGGCTATTAAAGCAAAAAAGGAGAGTTGCGGAATGTCTGCCATTATTTTGGCAGAGCAGTCACCGCCAGAGTATGGAAGCTGTAGATACTAACGCCCCAAGGCCACTGTTAGACACTGCCAGGCACATAGTGCAAGGCAATTTCGGCGTGCCATTGTTATTGCTGGTCATCATGGGAATGATGACGCTGCCTATTCCACCTTTTTTGCTGGATGTCTTTTTCTCTTTTAACATCGCACTTGCGATAGTCGTTCTACTGGTTGCTGTCTACGCTATGCGGCCACTGGATTTTGCTGTATTTCCCACAGTATTGCTGGTCGCAACTCTGCTTCGATTGGCTCTCAATGTGGCATCAACTCGAGTTGTACTGCTTGATGGTCATGCTGGTGGCGCTTCTGCTGGAAAAGTTATCGAGGCATTCGGCGAAGTGGTTATCGGTGGCAACTACGCGGTAGGTCTGGTTGTATTCCTGATCTTGATCATCATCAACTTCGTTGTTGTTACAAAAGGTGCAGGTCGTATTTCCGAGGTTAGCGCACGATTTACCTTGGACGCCATGCCAGGCAAACAAATGGCGATTGACGCCGATTTGAACGCTGGCCTTATCGATCAGGATCAAGCGAGAACACGCCGTGAAGAGGTGTCCAGCGAAGCCGACTTTTATGGAGCCATGGATGGTGCCAGCAAGTTTGTTCGTGGTGATGCTGTCGCCGGTATTCTCATTCTGGTTATTAATTTGATCGGTGGTTTGGGCATTGGCATGGTTCAGCATGAGCTTGAGTTCGCGGATGCCATGCAAAAGTATTCATTGCTTACCATTGGTGATGGGCTGGTTGCACAAATTCCTTCGCTATTGCTATCGAGTGCAGCGGCCATCATGGTTACTCGTGTCAACTCGTCTGAAGACATGGGCCAACAGGTTTATTCGCAGATGTTTGCGTCGCCCAGAGCATTGTCGATCGCTGCGGGTATTTTGGGACTTATGGGCATTATTCCTGGCATGCCTCATATCGCATTTCTTTCATTGGCCGGAGTGGCTGGTGGCGGGGCTTGGTACATCACTCAGCAGAACAAAATTGTCAGCGAAGTAGCTGAGACACCGAACGAAGAAATCAAAGAAGAGCCTGCTGAGCCCAGTGAGCTGGGTTGGGAAGATGTTTCACCCGTCGACCGAATTGGTCTGGAGGTTGGTTATCGCCTGATTCCCTTGGTCGATAAAAATCAACAAGGTGATTTGCTGGGGCGAATTCGTGGCATTCGAAAGAAACTGTCTCAGGATATTGGATTCCTGATACCTCCAGTGCATATTCGAGATAATCTTGATCTGGGACCCAATACCTACCGAATCGTTTTGATGGGTGTGGGTATAGCAGAGGCCGAGATTTTTCCTGATAGGGAATTGGCGATCAATCCCGGTCAGGTGTTTGGCGAACTGGAAGGTGTTGCAATTACTGATCCAGCGTTTGGTCTGGACGCGGTTTGGATAGACACACAGCAAAAAGAAAATGCGCAATCGCTAGGCTACACCGTGGTGGACGCCAGCACGGTGGTTGCAACCCATCTCAACAAGTTATTGAAACATCATGTTAACGAACTACTAGGGCATGATGAGGCACAACGAATTCTCGACATGCGTTCGGAAACAGCACCTACGTTGGTTGAAGAGCCGGTGCCGAATACGGTCAGCATTCACGTTTTTCTTCGCTTACTGCAAATGCTCCTTGAAGAA
>JBGCDE010000241.1:0-5567 GCA_045105115.1 Pseudomonadales bacterium
GTTCACTCGCATTACGATCACGCGATTGACAGTGCAGATGTTGCGAAATTAACAGGCGCTGAGTTACTTGGCTCAACAACGACCGCCAACATTGCCGCAAGCTCAAACCTCGACCCTGCTCAAATGAAGGTCATACAGCCTGGGGTAGCCTATGACTATGGAAAATTCGCTATCACCTTTTACGAATCCAGGCACGCGCCATTAGCAACTAACTCAGGCATTGAGGGCAGTGTTGATAAGCCTTTCTCTTTGCCCGCGCCCTACACGGCCTGGAAAGAAGGTAAAAGCTACGCAATTCATATTGCTCATCCGGAAGGAAGTCTGTTAATTCAAGGTAGCGCGGGGTTTGTTGGTGAAGCGCTCAAGAACGTGAACGCCGATGTTCTGTTTTTGGGTACAGGAGGCCTGAAAGACCTGCCTTACAATTACGTAGAAGAGTATATCGCTGAGACGGTGGGTTGGGTTCAACCGTCAACGATCGTCAGCATTCA
This sequence comes from Pseudomonadales bacterium, assembly GCA_045105115.1. Lineage (GTDB taxonomy): Bacteria > Pseudomonadota > Gammaproteobacteria > Pseudomonadales > JAUIET01 > JAUIET01. Next base: position 492 of record JBGCDE010000241.1, read on the forward strand.
CCACGATGACTTATTCGGTGATTTTGGCAACGTAGAGCAAAACAAGTTACAGTTATCGTTTGACGAAACGTTCGCGTTTTCATTGCAACAAATGCTTCAGCCCGTAAAGTTGCTGCAGTTACCATTTGGCGTAGATATGACGATTGAAGAAAAGACGCAATAGAAGCAAGCGCGCTAGCTGATATAGGCTTACTGCTCCAGCAGTATTGGGCCACTGCCCTTTGCGGCCAGTTTATCTTCAGCATTGTAAATAGGGCAGTTCTTCATAGACAAACAGCCACAGCCTATACAGCCTGTTAGATGATCTCGAAGACGCTCAAGATACGCTATTCGATCGTTCAGCTCGTCTTGCCACTGCGCAGAGAGCTTACGCCAGTCTGCCATTGTTGGGGTTCGTTCATCGGGTAAAGCAGCAAACGCATCCTTAATAGAGGCCAGACTAATCCCCATTTTCTGTGCAGCCTTAATCACTGATACGCGGCGCAAAACGTCTGGCCTGTACCGGCGCTGATTCCCAGCATTGCGCGAGCTTTGTATTAGACCTTTTTGTTCATAAAAATGAAGAGTGCTAACCGCCACCCCACAACGTTGCGCTACGTTACCAACCGACCATTTGTCGTCTGCCATTAGAACCTCAAATTGGCAAAAAGAACATCTTAATGAAAATATCTCTTTACCTCAAGTTAGCTTGAGGTACTAGGATATACCCACACTGAACAAATGGAGAACTATCATGCTTCAACTGGAACATCTGAACCTTGTCGTGAGTGATATCGACGCAGAAGTCGCGTTTTACCAAGCGGCCTTTCCGCACTGGGTTGTTCGTGATCAGGGCGACAGTCCCTGGAACGGTAAACCCCGGCGCTGGGTACATCTGGGTGATGACTATCAGTACCTGACGTTTAACGATAATGGCGTAGGTAGTAATCGCGATCTTGCAGGCCATCAGACCGGCTTGGCGCATTTCGCCTTCTCAACGGCAAACCTTGATAGTGTGATCGCTGGCTTAAACTCTGCGGGCTTCCAGCCTGCCAAGGACGGCGCAGACGAGCCTTATCGAAAGAATGTGTACTACATTGATCCTGCGGGCTTCGAAGTAGAGTTTGTTGAGTACCTGAGCGACTCGCCAGCGCAGCGAAATTTGTCCAGCTAGTGTATGTCTATGACCTCTTCCTAACTTTGGGCTCACCTATGGAGAAGTTGCGTAAAGTACCGCAACGATGGAAGAATGCTAGCTGGAATAAAAAGGCACGCAATGAACCAACACCAGCAGTGGCTGGATCAAGTCATCGAAGATGTTATTGATCCAGAAAGACCGATCATAGATCCGCACCATCACCTATGGCGCAGGCCACCAGTGTATGAACTTGATGAGCTATGGGCAGACACTCATTCTGGCCACAATATTGTTGGAACCGTATTTATAGAATGCGGCGCCGAGTATCGCAAAGAGGCCACGCGCGCGATGCGGCCATTGGGAGAAACCGAGTATGTGGCGGATATTGCTGCCCAAGCTCGTCAAGCGTCTACTCGCGGCCAACCACCTATTCTGGGCATGGTCTGCCACGCAGACCTTACGCTGGGTGATAGTGTTGTTGATGTTATCAATGCGCACCGAGAGCTAGCGCCTGACCTTCTGCGCGGTGTGCGCTATTCAACGGCATACTATCCTGACCCTCCTGCAGTAGACCGTTACGCGGGCCGCAAAGAAGGCGTAATGATGGATAAGAAATTTCGAGAGGGTTTCTCCTATCTTGCCGCACAAGATTTGAGCTTTGATGCCTGGTTATTGCATCCGCAAATTAAAGAGCTTATTGATCTAGCGCGGGAATTTCCCGAAACAACGATAGTGTTCGACCACTTTGGTGGCCCGTTGGGAATAGGTCCGTATGAAAACAAGCAAGCTGAGGTGTTTCCACATTGGAAACGTGATGTTGCTGAACTGGCAAACAACCCAAACGTAGTAGCGAAACTGGGTGGCTTGGCAATGGCTATCAATGGTTGGGGTTGGGACAAGCGCGACTACCCTGCAAGCTCTGACGACATTGTTGCCGCCCACCGAGACTACTACTTGCACACTATCGATTGCTTCGGCCCCGAGCGCTGCATGTTTGAAAGTAACTTCCCGGTAGATAAAGAGTCGGTATCTTACGGTGTTCTGTGGAACGCGTTTAAAAAGATGGCAGTGGGTTTTAGCGACAGTGAAAAGAACGATTTGTTTTTTGGTACCGCAAATAGAGTGTATCGACTAATAGTGCCGTAATAAGCTCAGGTCATTGGTCTATAACTTGCTCGGCATATTCCGCCAGCGAGTTATCTGCAAGCGCAATGCCCGCCTCAATACGCTCTCGATACAGTCGCTCAATTAACCAGGCCAAAGGCCCGCTCATAATTTCATGATGTCGCAGCAGCGTTCGATCAGGCGCCAATTCGTCCAGCCATCGACACCGTTTGCCGTGTACAAGCACGCCATACCAACCCGCCGATTGCCAACATAACTCTTTGTTCTTCTTGATCGACAAAACATAGTTCTGCACGTGCTGCACCTCATCATCAAGATGCGACTCTACCCAGACCACTTCGCCAACCGCTAGCGTGCCTTCAACTCTGGGTGAGTAGCGATTCCATTTTGGGTAGTTTTCAAGATCGGTTAACAGCGTCCAGACATGAGCGCGGTTGGCTGAAATTTCTACCCGATGCTCCACTTCCCAGGAAGGGTTACGTTGCCACAGAACAGCTAGTACCAGAAAGAAAACGCAAACCACTATTAAGATCCAGCGCTGCATTGCTTCAATTCTCAAAAAATTCTGTCACAGTGTAATAAAAAGTAGGGTTCTTACGTACATCTATTTGCTGTTATCGTGCAAGGCTGTTCACGGAGCCGGTGTAAGAGTAGTCTTATCCAACCATAACGATCTCTCAAATTCCTCACTAATTATGAAAGACGCGGTTAAGCAAACATTCGATGCCTACCCCGAGCAGACAAGACAGCAGCTGCTCGTTATGCGCAAGCTTATTCTGCGAGCCGGCAAAGATTGTGGGGCCGGACCGATTTCAGAAACTCTTAAATGGAACGAACCCAGTTATATAGCCAATAAAGGAAGTACTGTCAGATTAGGCTGGAAGTCAAAACATCCTTCCAGCGTGTTCGTTTTTTTTCATTGCCAAACAACACTGATAGAAACGTTCAAGGAGTTGTACGGCAATGTCTTTTCTTTTGAAGGTAAAAGAGCCATCGTTTTTGACATAGGTGAGAAGATTCCGGATAGGGAATTCAAGCATTGCGTGTCGTTAGCGCTGCGCTATCACGAGCTTAAGCACTTACCGCTTTTAGGCGCCTAAAGGAAATGCTGAATCAGATTACAGCAATATTTTTTTTGCTAAGCACTTGCTGATCATTGGAAAGGTCTAAACACTCGACTTTTGCACAAGCTGGTTTAACGCTTCTGGTATAGCCTGAGCAGACAACTGCGCGTCAACGGCACCGACCTGTACTGCCGCGCGAGGCATTCCCCAAACAGCGCTACTGGATTGATCCTGCGCGATAGTCAATGCGCCTGCTTGGTGCAGTGCTCTCATGCCATAGGCTCCATCGTTGCCCATTCCTGTTAATAGTACACCAATTCCTGTTGAGCCTAACACTCGAGCTACCGACTGAAACAAATGGTCTACTGACGGCGTAATACTTTGGTCAGCTGTTGTGCTATTAAGATGGCAGTATAAGCGCCCGCCCGCCTGCACCAGCTCCGCATTACAATCTCCGGGCGCAAGTAGCACGGTACCGCATTTGATTCGATCTCCGTGTTTGGCAGCCCGCACCCGAAACGGTGTTTGAGCATCCAGTGTTTCCGCCAGTGACTGCAAAAAGGCCTGTGGAATGTGTTGCGCAACAATTGCCGCGGTTTTTTGAGCATTGAGCGTGGAAAAAAGCGTTTGTAGCACCTGCGGTCCACCTGTTGAAGAACCCACAGCAACAAACAAACCGCCCAGCGAGCTGGATCCTTTAGCTGCATGTCCAGCACACCAATCCAGTTGTCGTTGGGTCGGTATCCTGGAACGGCTCACAGTGTTCGCGGTGGCAATCTGTGCGCGGCTTGCCGATTTTAACTTGGATTGAATTTCCGAAACATAATTATCAAACTCTGCATCGGTGCGAGTACTTCGTTTACCAACAATCTCCAGCGCGCCTAGCGACAAAGCTTGTGAGGCCAGCAATGTGCCTTCGGCCGTAAGCGAAGAAACCATCACAACAGGCATTGGATGCAAACGCATCAAATTGCGCAGAAAAGTGATGCCATCCATTTTGGGCATTTCAACATCCAGGGTAAGAAGGTCCGGCTTTAGCGTCTTGATCATTTCCCGTGCATGATAGGGGTCTCGTGCGACGCCTACTGTTTCAAAACCAATAGATGCATTGATGGCCATCTGCAGAAAACGCCCCATGCTGGGTGAGTCATCAACAATCAGCACCTTTTTACTTAGCATCAAACACCCTCGCCAGATTGTGTATTGTTCGAAAGTGCGTCCAGGTACCTGCGCTCTCTTGCCATGATCATTCCCTGGTAGGTGCTTCGCAGTCGTTTGAGCTGCACCGCACCACTCAAGGGGTTGTAGATGATCTTACGCGGATGCTTTGACCCGGTATCAGAAGTTGAAACGTGTATCCCGTAGCGTGATAACACCTCAAAAGCGCAGCTGATATTGTTCAGACCAACGCGCGAGCCAGTATTTAGTACATCGGCACCACCGAAGATCTTGGCCTCAAGATCTCCGTGGCTTCCACCATCGGCAAGAACCATTGTGATCAATTCAGGTATCGCCAATTCACCGTAGCGAAACTTCTTGTCTTCATCGTCAAGTTCGGTTGTCTGGTAGCCTCCGGGAAGCATGTAGTGGTTGATGCCGCCGGCTCCGGTTCTCACATTACGCAGACAAACGGCAACGCAGGAACCCAGTACTGTAGTAATCAGCTCTTTTTGTTTGGTAACGTACACACCGCCTGCGCTGAGCTTGATCATGACAGCGTTTGTTTTTTGATGCACATAGCGCACGAAAATAGGCGGCTTTTCATCGCAG
>JBGCDE010000242.1:0-19824 GCA_045105115.1 Pseudomonadales bacterium
AAACTGCCCTCATCGGTCCAGGAATGCCCGCCATCCCGTGACAAGAAGTGGCGCACATGAAATGGTTTGCTGTTTCGCAGCAAGGGATCCAGCGCCTGCCCATCAGCATCAAAACGACCCACCGCCAGGGAATACAAATGAAATTCATTCGCCTCTTGATAAGACCATGCGTCCCACAAATAGAGAGCAGGGTGAATGATGCCACCAACAAATGGTTCCGTGTGTCGCGGTGGAATATTGAGTGTCATGTGTTGCTCAGCGGCATCAATGTTTCAACATAATTGCCATAAAACTAATAGTTAAGAACTCGCATCATTCATCAAAGGATGCATTGCAACGTTCTCTGACAAAAAGAAAGGGCGTACTAACGCCCTTAACAAACGAAGCCTTACGACTTCACGAGGAAACTACATCTGCAGAATGCTGGCTCGACCAGCGCCTGATCCAGATTGTCAAATCAGGCAATAATCGAGTCCATTCCGGCCGCGCTACTATTGAAAGTTGTATTTCAGCGAAACTGAAGTAGTGCGCCCGTTGATCGGGCGAACTCTGAGGAAGTCGCCAGCCACCGCCGAACCCTCTTCGCCTTCGGTAAACCCTTCTTCGTCAAACAAATTATTAGCGTTCAGGCTCACGCTAAAATTGTCGTTGATGTAGTAGTTCACAAAGAGATTGGTAACGATGTACGCATCGAATTTCAGATCATTGTTGTCCTGAACGAATACTTCGTCGGTACCAACAAAGTTCAAACCAATATCGAAGTTTTCCGCTGTATACGAAGGCGTGATATTGAAAAAGTAATCCGCCTGGCGTCGCGGCGTATTGCCAACGTTATCACCACTGGCTGTTTTCACAATCTCAGAATCGGTCAGCGTCATGCTGCCCCTGATTCCGAAACCTGCGCCAAAATCATAGTCGCCTTCAATCTCGAAACCGGAAGATTCATAGGAGTTTTGCAGAAACGTCTGTGAGGTCACTTCGAATGCACTTTCCTCATCAGTCTCAGCATTGAAATAGGTAAGGTATAAGGAGCCATTTTCAAACTGCCACTTAAGACCTAATTCAGCTTGTGTTACCAGCGCATGGCCAGCTTCATCACCAAGATTGCCTACCGCATTTAAGTTACCGGTGACGCGATCAGGCGAGGCTAGGCTTCCGCCTTCGGAGAAGTTGGCAAATACTGCCAATTCATCGGTGATTGCATAGTTTGCACCAATCGACCATGAATCAAAGTCCTGCTCGTAATCTGCAGTTCGTGCCGCACCAATGGTCGGAACTTCTTGCTCATTGGCACCAATAGCACCGTCGCCATTCACGTCAAGGGGAATCAGAACCGTGCTTTCAGCGAACGACCCAGATACCTCGTAATCGTTTTGACGGAAACTCGCGTCCCACGTCATGCGCTCACCAATATCGCCTGACAAGGCAATGTATGGCGCAATTGCTTCAATCTCAAAGTCATAGGCGCGAGTACAGCAGTTACCAAAGGCGGGATTACCATAAAGTACGCCACCCACTGAATTGCCAGAATCAAACGGTGTCAATCCTGAGTCCAGTCGCACGTAGTACTGATTGAAGTTCCAGGTAGTGCTGAGGTTTTGATCAGCAAACGCCACTCCGACAGTCGCTCGAATAGGGCCAAAATCTCCATTAAGGCTCAACTCGGTAAAACTGTTGTCCATGTCATTAGCTTGAGTATGGAAATAGATGATTTCCTGCGAAGGTCCTGCTGCGCCATCAACAAACGGCGTCGTTAGGAAAGGGGCAGCGAAATTACCCTCTATTGCAGCGGTGCGATGCTTGAATGAGACAGTGAACATGTCGGAAAAGTCGTAATTACCAACCACCGCAATGGAGGTCATTTCGGATTCGAATCCGTCGCCATTACAGCTAACCGCATTGTTGCGGCGCGGCGCACAGTCGTTTGGATTGGTATAAAGAGTGCCTTCGCCGAAGTCAACGCCGAATTCAGCGATGCCGGAACCACCTGTAGATACCGCTGGAATAGGCAGATAGGTAGGTACGGTGTCATCAAGCTGTTTAAAGTGAAACTTAATATTCCCACGATCAAACTCACGCGCAACAGTCGCTTTGATCTGATAGCCTTTTTCGATATCAGAGGCCGCTTCGCGGGGGCCTTCGCCGTTACGATAAAAGCCGCCTACATGATAGGTCCAGCCTGCTGCGAGATCGCCACCATATTCGGCATCCAGACGCAACGCGTCATAGTCCAGACCACCGGTAATGCCTACGGAACCACCTGCTTCTGACCCATCTTTGGAGATAAAGTTGATAATGCCACCAGGCGAATTAAACGCTTGCGTGGTTGCAGTACCACCGCGAATGGATTGCACCGAACTCAAAGTAGTATCGGCCCGCAACCAGGAATCAGCGGTTGCAAAAGCAGCGTCACCATTCAGCAGCGTGGGAAATCCGTCTTCCTGGAATGATACATAGCGCGCACCACCGGAACTGATAGGCATTCCCCGCACTTTCACGTTGGCGTTGGCATCACCCGATGATGATTCTGCCTGAATACCCGGGATGTTACGAAATATCTCCGCAGTTGAGCGCGGTGCGTAGTTTGACATATCGTCGGCGGACAAGGCTGTTACTGACGCAGAAGACTCAAATTTGGTGGTTGGTTTTACAACACCCGTGACGATGATCTCCTCCAGCACTGGCTCGTCCTGGGCGTGGGACGCAGGCGCCAAAATTGCAGCCGCCACCGCCGCGCTCAAGCATGTACGTGGGAATGCTCGCTTTACTGAGTTACTGTTATGCATTGCATTGTTCTCCTCGGTTATTTCGGCCGCGATTCACCTTTTTTGAACCGAAGCCGGACAGATTACAGTGGGCCTGGGGCCGCTGAATTGATGTAACGCGATTTAAAGCTTATCGATTACTGCAATCGATTGCAATATTATTTTGCAATCGATTGTATGTTTTCTTTGTTTCAATTTTAATTAGACTGCGCATGGTGCAGCTCTGCGGCGAATTGCCTGCGCTGCTAAGCGTATGTAGAATCGTACAAAATCATTTGGGTTCAGAGACTTACAAACAACTTATGGCTTCAAACATCGTTAACACCTCGCACTGGCGTTCTGTATCCTGGACTCAGAAGACGCAGCGCGTTTATGTCTAAAAAAAAGGCAGCCGAAAAAACAGTCGTCACCGATATGCAGCATTTGGCCGATCTTGCTGGCGTATCGCGTGCAACCGTCTCGCGCGCTTTGAGCGACAGCCCTCTGGTTAACGACAAGACCAAAGCAAAGATCCGCAAGTTGGCGGCCAAGCATGGCTATCAGGTCAATGAACAAGCGCGAAACTTTCGACTCAAAACCACTAAAATCATTGCTGTCGCCTTCATGCTGGATACCGCCTCTGAACAGCACATGTCAGATCCCTTCTTTCTGGAGATGTTAGGCGGCATTGCCGACTGCCTGGCAGAGCATGATTACGACCTCTTACTGGCACATGCTCCCATTACGGACGTGCTCGATTTACAGAATAGCCGACTCTATCGACAATCGGATGGCGTGATTTTTGTAGGCCAATTCGATCAACACGAGCAACTCAACGAATTAGCCAAACGCGGAATTCCTATCGTAGCTTGGGGTGCGCCCGTGGCCAACAAGGAATATTGCCTGGTGGGTGGTGACAACGAACGTGGAGGCTTTATTGCGACTCAGCACTTGCTGGAGAAGGGCAGAAAGCGAATTGCGTTCTTTGGCGACAACAAGCCACCCGAAATTAAACTGCGCTATTCCGGTTATAAGAAAGCGCTACGCAAAGCAGGCTTAAAGGCTGACGAGCAGCTGCAATTCAATGTGCCTTTCGAACTGAACCACGCTCGTGACGCTGTCACTGAGATAGTGCGCAGTAAGGTCACATTTGATGCTGCTGTATGTGGTAGCGATGTGATGGCCCTCAGCACGATAGCGGCACTTAGCGAGAATGGCTTACGAGTACCCGAAGACATTGCGGTGGTTGGGTATGACGATATTGGCCTGGCAGCGCACAGTAGTCCGCCACTCACCACAATACGGCAAAACATCCCTCTCGCAGGGCGTCTGCTGGCCGAAAGTCTGCTCAAACTCATCGACGGGCAGAAAGTTGCAGACACCACCATCGAGGGAGAACTGGTCGCCCGCCAGTCGTCGGGAAAGTAAATCCGCCAAGGCGATCATTGATCTCACGTTTCCAATGCTGTGCCCGCTGATCTTCACACCAGTAAAAATTATTGCAATCGATTGCAAAACCAAATAATCTAGACTGATCTGCGCTGTCAAGCCATTAGGCAATTGCCTTAGCCTATCTCGCCACATGCACTCAGGAGAATAGATCGTGGAACACAATACGGCCTCTGCACGATTATCCGTTCGCGAGAAAATCGGCTATGGACTGGGTGATATGGCATCGAACTTCTATATGGGGTTCTTCGGCCTGTTCTTGCTGTATTACTACACTGATGTGTTTGGTATTTCGCCCGCCGCCGCAGCAACGATGTTGTTGGTGACCAAGGTAATTGATGCCATCAGTGATCCCGCAATGGGACTGATAGCCGATCGTACTGAAACACGCTGGGGCAAATACCGACCCTATTTGTTGTGGGCTGCTGTGCCCTACGCCGCCCTGGGTTATTTGTTGTTCCTCGGACCCGATTTGTCGGCTGGCGGCAAGTTGGTATTTGCCTATGTGACCTACACCCTGGTTATGCTGGCGTACACCGCCATAAACGTTCCCTACTCCGCCTTGCTGGCCGTTATCTCACCATCCGCTGAGGAACGTACCAAAGCCACCCAATATCGCTTCGTGTTCGCGTCTTTAGGCACTTTATGCGTTGGTGCGTTCGCTACTCCACTGGTGAGTTGGCTAGGTGGCAGTGATGAGGTACTGGGCTTCCGCCTGACCATTATTTTGTTTGCTGTGCTATCCATAGCTATCTTCTGGATTACCTTCGCTACTACCCGCGAACGTATTCGTCCCGAGCCGCATAATTCCAGCGTAAAAGAAGACATGGGTGCGCTGTTCCAAAATACGTCGTGGGTGGTGCTGGTTTTCACGGGCATCCTGATTGTGACCGGACTCATAGCGCGTTTTGCGTCCATTATTTTTTATCTGAAGTACTACATGCAGGACGATGGCACACACATCTTTTTGATTTTTGATCGTACGGCATTCCTAACTTCCTGTGGCTTAATCGGACAGCTTATCGGGGCTTTGATCACACCGTTTCTGGTGGCGCGCTTTGAGAAACGTCACTTGATGATTGCTATGAATCTGCTCCACGCAGCATTGCTGGCCTTATGTTATTTCATTCCACCGGAACAATTCTCTCTAATCGTTATTGTTCACAGTCTGGGCGTCTTAACCTTTGGCGTAATGATCACCTTGTTATTCTCGATGTACACAGACTGTGCCGAATATGGAGAATGGAAAACGGGTAAGAACACGGCCGGGCTAACCGTATCTGCTTCGATGTTCTCACTAAAATTTGGATCGGCGTTGGGCGGTGCCTTGCCCGGTTTCATGCTGGCCTGGTTTGGATTCGTGGCGAACGAAATCCAAATCGACACAGCAATTACCGGTATTCGCTTGATGTTTAATGCATTGCCGGCTTTCTTCTTTCTGGCGGCTGGTGTGTTGATTTCGTTCTATCGAATTGATCGCGCAACACTCACTCAGGTCGAATCCGAGTTACAGGAACGGCGTTCGAAGCACAAAACCAGTGCAGAAGCAGAGTGAACAGATCGGTGATCACGTTCGCGTCGAATGGATTTCTTAGGTTGAAGTAATGCTACACACAGTACAACTAATGGCATACGCCGATCGACTGGGCGGAGACCTGGCGGGCTTTAAGAAGCTGCTGGACTCTGAACTGTCCGATCTATTTGGTGGCGTTCATATACTGCCTTTCTTTGATCCCATCGATGGCGAAGATGCTGGGTTTGACCCATCTGACCATTGCGGCGTAGACCCGAAGTTGGGTGAGTGGAAAGACATCAAACGTATAGCAGAAAGCCATCCTGTGATGGCGGACTTGATTGTTAACCATATCTCCTCTGATTCAGCGCAATTCTCTGACGTGCGTAAGCACGGTGAAAATTCTGCATGGTGGCCGCTATTCCTAAAAAAGAGTGACGTATTCCCCGAACCCGTGATCGATGATGAGGTTGCCCGTATTTTCCGCCCAAGGCCTGGTCGCCCTTTCACAACGATGCAACTTGATAACGGCAAGCGCTATGAATTCTGGACCACGTTCAGTCACCAACAGATAGATATCAATGTTGAAAGTGATGCGGGGCAACGTTATCTGAACTCGATACTGGATACCTTTGCCGCAGCTGGTATCCGAGAGATACGCCTAGACGCAGCAGGCTATGCGATCAAGCGGCGTGGCACACGGTGCTTCATGCTGCCTGAGACTTTCGAATTCATCGCTGATATTGCAAGTTTGGCGGCAAGCCAAGGGATAGAATCTCTGGTTGAAATACACTCCCATTACCAAACACAAATCGAGATCGCTAACCGGGTAGGTCGAGTGTATGATTTTGCACTACCTCCGCTGGTACTGCATACGCTGTACACGGCGGATAGCTTGCCCATTAAAAACTGGCTAGGCGTTTCGCCAAGAAATTGCGTAACAGTACTTGATACCCATGACGGCATCGGCATCATGGATGTCGCCAGAGAGGGCAATAAACCGGGGTTGTTGTCTGACGATGACGTTGATGCACTTGTTGAACGTATCCACACGGAAACCAATGGTCAGAGCCGCGCCGCAAGCGGTCATGCGGCATCAAATCTCGATATTTATCAGGTTAATTCCACGTTTTATGACGCGCTAGGCCGCTCAGACAGCGCCTACCTGATTGCGCGAGCAATTCAGTTTTTTTCACCCGGCACGCCACAGGTTTACTACGTTGGCTTGCTTGCGGGTCACAACGACATGGCATTAGTAGAGAAAACCAATGTGGGCAGGGATATAAATCGGCATCGCTATACCAACAAGGAAATTCGTGATGCCATTAATTTGCCTGTTGTTCAAAGCTTGTTTGAGCTGATACGTTTACGTAACTCGTCTCCGGCTTTTTCTGGTGACTTCTCCTTGCCTGAGTGTGCAGAGAACGAATTGCGAATGCGCTGGAATGGTGCTCAGGATTGTATCGAGTTACGCGTTAAGCTCGATTCCTTAACAGCAGACATCATTGAACACTCAGACGGCCAGAAGATAAAGTACCTGCTCGCTGACGAGTTGATTAAAGTGTTATGAGTGTCAAAGAGCTACAATCTAAAGCGCACGTTGCCATACTGGGCGAAGCCCTGATCGACTTTATAATGGGCGACGACGGTGCTTACCGCCCACACCTTGGCGGCTCACCCTACAATGTAGCTATAGGTCTGGCACGACAGGGCCTAAGCGTCAGCTACCTGTCACCATTTTCTGACGATGTATTTGGTAATCAACTACATAACTCGCTGAGCGATGAGGGTGTTGTTACCCCTAATGAGAGACGCTCGTTGTGGCCAACATCATTGGCACTGGTAACTCTGGAAGAAGGGCTACCATCCTATCGCTTGTATCGCGAAGGCATCGCCGATAAAGACACGTCTTACGAAGAGGTCAAATCTTACCTGCCGCATGGCATAAAAATATTTCATACCGGTTCGCTTGCAATTACCCCGAGTCAGCTGCCAAAAATTCGCAGACTATTTGAGCTGATGCGCGAAAAAGGCGTCATCATCAGCATGGATATCAATATCCGTTTGCGAGCCAGCATCGATAGAAGAGCTTATCTAGACGGGGTGCGTTCTTTGTTGCCGCTTGCTGATATTGTAAAAGCAAGCGACGAAGATCTGGAACCCTTTGAATTCGACTCAAGCGTGCGTAAAAGTGCTGAACTTGCTTATGCTGAAATGGGGTCAGGCATGCTTCTTCTAACAGAAGGGAAAGGTGGCGCATTGCTTTATTCGGCCGATGGCGTAATCGAGAAGAGAGCTTATCCAATTGCCAACGTAGTTGACACCGTCGGCGCTGGAGACACATTTCACGCCGCGTTTCTGGCATCACTGCTGCGCCATGATATTATCAATACAGGCTCGACGAATGCCAATCCAAATGAACTGGCCGACGCCGTAGAATTCGCCTGCGCTGCTGCGGCCATCAACGTATCACGAGCAGGATGTTCGCCACCCACTTTTGAAGAAGTCGAAACCTATATTCGCGCCGCCGCTCGGTAGTCGAGCAACGTTAGCCAGAAATCAGCTGACACTCCAAAGAAGCGAGCCAAGCGTAAGGCCGTACTCGGCGTTACACCGCGCTTCTGATTTACTAACTCGTTTACACGCTGATTAAGGAACGTGAATAGCGGTTGCCAACTCCCTTTGCGTTATTTCCATCGGATTCAAAAACTCCTCGGCCAGCATCTCACCAGGATGAGTCGGTATTCTATTTTTAGGTATACGAACCATAATATCTCCTAATGATAATCAGTAAATTCAACATTTTCGGGGCCTCGCTCCGTATAAAAAAGTCCGTCGTTGTCGTTTTGCCATTGAGCAGCTCATGTAGCATGGTGATATTATTATCACCTAAATGGGTGTCCGGTTTTATTAGACCACTACAATTAAGCTACTGAAAAAGAGCGCAAAAGTAATGATTAACCTTGAGAAAAACGGTGATGTATTTATTTTAACCATGCAAGAAGGAGAAAACCGTTGGAACACGGCTTTTGTTCGTGCATTTTCAGCGGCGTTAGATGAGGTTGAAGCCTCTACTGGCCCAGCTGCGCTTGTTACTACTTCGAGCAATGAAAAGTTTTTTTCAAATGGGCTCGATCTTGACTGGTATATGGGGAAAGACGAAAGCAAAGGTGGTGACAAGACTGTGTTTGCTAAAGAGTTTATGTCGTTGATGTCGAGAATAATGACTTTCCCTATGCCAACTGTTGCGGCCGTCAATGGTCACGCTTTTGGCGCTGGCTTTATGTGCTCACTTTGTCACGATGTGCGTTTTATGAGAAGTGATAGAGGGTTTATGTGTGCTAATGAAGTCGAGATTGGTTTGATGATACCTAACCCTGAGCTTGCGCTTTTTAAACACAAATTACCCATGAATACTTTTTTTGAAACGGTTCAGCTTGCAAAACGCTGGTCCGGATCTGAAGCGGTAGCTGCTGGAGTTGTGCAAAAAAGTGAGCCCCTTGATACCCTGCTTAGCTCCGTTATAAGCCGAGCTTCTGAGTTAGCGCGTTTGGGCGCCAACAGGGAGGTTTATGGCAATATGAAACAAGCGATATACGGGGAGAATGCAGCAATCAACCAACCGTATGGCCCTGCTTATATGCTCAACCATCCAGAAGATTTTCACTAGTACTTTCTCGCTAGCACTTGCTGTGACCTCCTCCTACAAAAATTGCTCTGACCTTTTACGTTCCTTTTTGCGCCTCTATTGCTAATTGATGCTGCTTGCGCTGTCGATCGTTACAGAGCAGTCAATAAGTAAACCTTTTGGAGGGCAGCACACCTTTACAGTATTTTTACATCCGCTTACGTAAACTGGTGTTTATCCTCAAGAACGAGCACGGCACAATAACTATACAGCCACACACGGTTCCATCTCCTATGAATCAAATAGCACAACGGCAGCGATTTTTAAACGGCGGCCACATATTTTGGACTGTTCTCGCTCTACCGGCTATTCCAATGATTCTTGTGCTACTAGGTTTTATGAATGGCCCAACTCGGGAAGACTTGCTACATCCAAGCGGTGAGTTTGCCGCGCGATTCATGATCATCGCCATGATGCTTACGCCGCTGCGAATGTTGTTCCCTCAAACCAAGTGGCTGGCTTGGCTAGCAGCGCACAGGCGTGCGCTGGGTGTCGCCGCATTCGGGTATGCCCTGATACACACACTGTTGTACTTAATATCTATGGAAACCCTAACAGCAATTCTCGCTGAATTCTGGGCGCTGGGTATTTGGACTGGCTGGGCCGCTTTTATCATTTTCATACCGCTTGCTGTTACCAGTAACGACCGTTCGGTTCAAAGAATGAAACGGGCATGGAAATCCCTGCACCGTTGGGTTTACCCGGCCGCTGTTTTAACCTTGGTCCATTGGATATTTGTGCACAACAATTTGGTACCCGCGCTTGTGCATTTCGTGCCGTTGGCCGCACTCGAACTTTATCGTATCGCAAGTGCACGGAAAGCAAACAACGTTACCGCGAGCTAAGCCGTCTCGCGCTTTTAAATCAACAGACTGTTTGGATTAGAGCTCGCGAGCAAGAGCTGCACGTGCTACTCGCGTTTAGGCATGATTATGTAAATAGATCCGCGATCATGCCCCGTAACCAAATATTGCCCGGGTCTTTGTCAAAACTTTCATGCCAGAACATCACAGCTTCCAAACGCGGTGCCGAAAAAGGGAAATCGAACACGGCAAGCTCATGGTTCGGTTCGATTGCATTCAATTGGCGTCGCCCCAGGGTTACCAGGTAATCGGTTGTGGCAGCTGTTCTGAGAGCCGAGGTGATCGTGGCCGTGCGCGCGACGATTTTACGGCTGAGACCTAAACGCGCCAATTCGTAGTCTTCTACACCGCCTGCGCTACGCAGAGTGTTGACCGTTACGTGTCGCGCCATTAAATAGGTGTCTTGATCAAGCCCATCTGCAATCAACGGATTGTTTTTCCGTGCGACAGTCACTAGTTCGTCGTGGCCAAGCGCCATTCGCCGCGCTTCCACGTTCAAGGGAATATCGAAATCGATAGCCAGGCTCAGTTCGCCTCGCATCAGTTCCAGCTCAATTTGTTGATGCGGCACCCGCGTCGTGGAGACAAAAACATTGGGGGCTTCCGTACTCATGCGCTTCAACAACCCAGGCAAAATGAAAATTTCCATACCGGCCGTCATGGATAGGCGAAATCGGGCCTCCGAGGACAGAGGGTCGAAGCGATGCTCGCCCAACGGCCCTGCACGCAGCCTGTCTAATGCCAAGTGCACATCATCGATGATACGTCTTGCAAAGGGAGTAGGAACAACTGACCGGCCGCTGCGAATGAATAAGTCGTCGTTTAAGGAGTCACGTAATCTGGCAAGCGCATGACTAACAGCAGGCTGCGTCAGCCCCATCGCCTTACCGGCAGCAGTGAGACTTCCGTGCTCATAAATAGAAGCGAATACAACAAATAGATTTAAATCCAGCCTGCGAAAAGCACTCAAGCTAACGGGCGGGTCGACAGTTTCACCTCGGCTGATTTCCATTCATGTATTATGCGGGTTTTTAATATATAGATCCTAACATAATTCGTATTCTTTATATGTACACTTGAATTTCGTCATTTTGCGCACTTGTTGTGTTCGACTAACACCATATGCCTCAGTTCCATCGCCTGATAACTCAAATGTATAAGAGGTGAGCAAATGTCATTCCTGATGAATACTTGGTATGCAGCTGACTAAGTGACAAGATTGGCTCGGCAACCGAAGGATACTAATTAGCATTGATATATAAATGACTATAGTCAATAATGACAGTGCTCATAGAAAGTATTAAAAATGCAAGAAAACTTTCATAACGGAGTATGACTATGCAACAACTTTCTGGCCTCGATGCAACCTGGCTATATCTCGAGACGGAAACTTGCTTCTTACAAACTGGCGTTGTGCATGTATTTGAGTACCCTGATGACCAAGGATTTTCTCCCTTGGAAGCCACTCGCGATCAATTCGCTTCACGCCTGGACCAGATCGAACCGCTGAGGCGTAGAGTTGTTACTGTACCGTTTGCTCTGGATCACCCCTATTGGACCATAGATCCTGACTTCGACCTCCATTATCATATCCGACATATCAGCCTTGCACGACTCGAGGATGATCAACTGCTGGCTGAGCAGATTGCGAAAATCATAAGCCGCCCACTCGATCGCTCCCGCCCTTTGTGGGAGGCCTATGTGATAGAAGGTGTAAGTGAAGACCGCTGGGCACTGTTTACGAAGTACCATCACGCTACATTGGATGGCGGAGCCGGAATATTGCTGCTGAACATGCTATTTGACAGCTCCGTCGACGCTCGACCAGTGGTCCCGGAAACACTCGTAACCGACGCAGATTCACTGCCTAGCAAGCGTGAGATGATGGTCAAGGGTGCCAGGGGGGCTATTAAGTATCCTCTCAAGTCCGCCCGAGCCCAGTATGAAATGGTTAGCGAACTAGTAACTCGAACCAATAATGACGACACTTTAAACCTCAGCTCATTGGCTCGCACCACGCTCAAGTCAGTACTGAAAGGCTCATCTATCGACGACGATATACTACTGCCAACACGTTCGGCACCGCCGACGCCATGGAACGTTCCATTGTCGGGTCAATGCGATTTTGCTTTTTGTAGCGTACCTCTGGCAGATATCAAGGCACTGGGAACTGCGTGGGGAGGTACGATCAATGACGCTGTGATGGCTGCCTGCGCTGGCGGCCTTCGCCGCTATTTGCTGGCTCATGACGCACTACCCGACGATCCCCTCGTGACATTAATGCCTGTCTCCCAACGCACCGGTACGGAGGCCGCCCCATGGACAAACATGATTTCCGTAGCGATGTCGTTTATTCCCACCAATGAGTCAGACCCGCTTCAGCGGTTTGACAAAGTGAAGCAGGCCGTAGCACAAGCCAAGACCTTGACTAATTTAGTACCGGAGGCGCTGGGAGGTATGTCGGAGCTCGCCAATCCAGCGCTGATGTCCAGTATCGCGCAACTGGCAACCCGTTGGAAATTGAGCAACTTTGCTGGCGGGCCGGCCAACCTTACAATATCCAATGTCGCCGGTCCGCGAGAGCCCATGTACCTGTCCGGTGCTCAGCTCCTGAAAACCATCCCTGTTTCCTTGCTCAACGAGGGAATGGGACTCAACGTGACAGTACTCAGCTACACGGACAATCTGGACTTTGGCCTGGTCGCCTGCCGAAACGCCGTTCCCGATCTGCCATATATGCAGGAGTGTATTACTACGGAGCTTGACCATTTGTTCGAAGTGGCAAACGTCAGGACCTAGTCAGGGATTCGTCCTGAAAGGAGTACCATTGTTTAGAGTCGCATGCGCAGGCTTTTTAACAAAAATAGAGTAGATGAGGGCATATGAAGATTTACCTAGCACTTCCTTTTGCAGTTTTTCTTGTTAGCTTGTGGCTAACAGGATGTGGCCAGAAATTCGACGCCAAATCCGGCGAAGAAATAGATTCGCAGATAAGCGAACCAGCACACATCAAATCTACCCGACCCAATATACTTCTGGTCGTCGTAGATGATATGGGTTATTCAGATATTGGGGCTTTTGGTGGTGAAATTGCGACGCCTGCCCTGGATGCTTTGGCGCAAGATGGCCTGCAGCTAACAAACTTTCACGTATTGCCTACCTGCTCACCCACACGATCCGTTTTGCTTTCAGGTACCGATAATCACCTGGCCGGTCTTGGCACAATGGGGGAAATAACCACGCCGGAAATGGACGGAATTCCCGGTTACGCCGGATACCTTAACTTTGAAGTTGCAGCTTTACCTGAACTATTACAATCTGAAGGGTATAGAACCTACATGTCGGGAAAGTGGCATCTGGGTTTAACGGAAGACACAAATCCGCACGCCAGAGGATTTGATGAAAGTTTTGCATTTCTACCGGGAGGCGGCAGTCATTGGAGCGATAAGCGCCCGACCTCTCCACTGCTAGAAGTTATATACAGCCGTAACGGCAAGCGTGTTGATGCGCTGCCAGACGATTTTTATTCTACTAAATACTATACCGATAATTTATTGCAGTGGCTAAATCGGGATCAGGCCAGCGAGTCGCCTTTCTTCGCTTACCTTTCGTTTACAGCACCACATGATCCCCTGCACGCTCCAAAAAAATACATTGAAAAATATAAGGGCAAGTTTGATGGCGGCTGGGATAAATTACGCGCGGAGCGATTTGAAGCGCTGAAAGATCTGGGGATTGTTGATAAAAATGTTAAACCATTTCCGAGGCTACCTAACGTGAAGCCCTGGGATCAATTATCCGCTACCGAAAAAGCCGTAGCAGCTCGCAACATGGAAGTGTACGCGGCAATGATTGACTACATAGATGAACAAATCAAACGCGTAACCAATCACTTGGTGCAAACTGGCGAGTATGAAAACACTTTGATCCTGTTCTTTTCTGATAATGGCGCCAACGGCAGCGACGGGAGCGTATTGCCAGGGATGTCTGCTGAGTTCATGGCGTCCTTTGACAACAGTCTGGATAATCGCGGCTTACGAAACTCATACATTCACATGGGCGCAGGCTGGGCACAAGCAAGCATGGCGCCCAGCCGGCTAATGAAGGCCTTTCCTGCCGAGGGTGGAATCAAATCGCCACTGTTGGTTAAGCTCCCGGGTAAAGCTAAAAATACGGGCACAATGAACCATGCGTTTTTCCACGTACGTGACATCATGCCAACCATACTTGATCTTGCGGATATTGATCATCCGGAACAATTCAAAGGGCGAACCGTATTAGAGATGCAGGGGCAATCTGTACTGGATTTTCTCGAGGGTAAAGTGGACGTACCTTACGAAGGCGCCGACAATGTTGGCTACGAATTCCTCGGTTCTAAAGCGTATATTGATGGTGACTGGAAAATTCTACACCTACCAAAACCCTTGGGTAGTGGCGATTGGCAGCTATACAATTTGAAAGAAGATCCCGCTGAATTGAATGACCTAAGTCAGCAACATCCTGATAAGCGACTGGACCTTATTGAACAATGGGAAGAATATAAAACAAGCAATAAATTGTTAGACATAACTATGAACGTGCCAATTCTAAAAGAATAGCGTGCGAGCACTGTGTGACAGACTGGTAGCAGACTTTCACCGGCAATGTGCTACGCATATTGGTTGGCGCACTAGCCGAAGTGCAGAAATTTCACATCAGTCAGTTGCAAGAAGATTTTCCTGCGCCGCAGCCTCCTCCGCCTGTTCTTTAGCAATCAGCGCGCCCAACATCCTGCGCACTCGCACTGCACCGGCATCAGAAGGAAGTAGCACTGGATTAAGACTCATTAGGTCATTAGTGCCCATAAGCTCGGCGCAATCTCCAACCATGGCGCCGTCCTCAAACTCGAAGGTGTCGCCCACCCCTTTCTTGATCCCTTCATCTATTTCTTTGTTGTCGACGTTCGTGTCCCGAGCCTGACTCCAAAAATAGAACGTAGTATTCTCATCAGAAGGCGTAATAAGATTCGCGCCTTCCGTGTGACCACCAACCTCTCGATTGGTACCCATTTTCGTGGAGCCCGCATGCAGGAGCATGTTGCAGGGCGCGATCCAGCGAACATCAAAGTAGTTCATGATGTCTTCGGGTGCATCTGGCCAGGTAAGTTTGAGAATGGGGAACGGGGGGCTGTTCAGCTCTTCGTGATAGTCCCACAGCGTGTGATCGTTCAACTGCTCCATGCTCTGGTTGCGCTCAAAATTCGCTGGTCGCTCACTGGTAAAACGCAACAGCGGGTGCAAATGCTGCACATGCGTACGATCCATAAGATTGTCGACGACCAACTCGTAATTCGCTTCGGTGAAATGATAACCACGAACGACGCTCCATCCTTCCCGCTCCGAGGCCATGGAAAAGTCAGGGATCATGTCTTCATCGGCACGCTCTGGATTTCCCATCCAGATCCACAGAGCACCCCAGCGCTGCACTAGTGGGTAGGTCTTTAATACAGCGGCCGCAGGAATACCGCCCCCTTCATTGGGGTTGGCTACACACTTCCCTTCCGCATTGAATTCAAGGCCATGATAAGGACAAGTAAAGTTATCGCCCTGTCTGAGCCCTTTGGCAAGCGGTGCAAAACGATGGGGGCACACATTACTCATCGCAGCAACGTCACCATCTTCTTTGCGAAAAACCAGCACACTCTCCCCGAGAAGCTTGCGGGCAAAGTGCCCTATTTCCTCAAGTTCATAAGCCCAACCAGCGCAGTACCAACAGTTTTTTAAGTAAGTCATGATTAATTTCCGCCTAAGTATTTACTGCGAATGCTCGCACCAAAATGTTGTAGTCAGCCTAAGCCGCACCGTCCTGGCCCTTGTCTTTCCATTTCTTAGGGTCGGGCGTGGTGTTCTTAGCCGTTTCCACGATCGATTCAACGTACGGTTTACGGACCGTCTCGTAATGCTTAAGCGCCTCAGCTCCGAGACCAAACTGGTTAATGCTAGTCACCAATTGACCCGCATCATGAATGGCCTGACAGGCACCCTGCCCAAGGTTTGGCCGCATACTGTGCGCAGCGTCTCCCAAAATACCTATACGCCCGTCTACCCAGGTAGTTGAAACGCGACGATCAAAAAGGGAGTGGACTGTAATGGGCTCTACTCTCGCGTCCACCATTTTTGTGATGACGGGGTCAATCGTATCCGGGTAACGAGCTTCCACACGCTCTATAGGCACATCTCGCGGACTGCAATCCTCGAGTTGGTCTCCGCCCATAAATTGCAGATCGATGCTGACATAGCGACCTTCACGAACTGGCACCGTGAGCACGTGAAAACCAACATGATTTTCCTTGTCACCGAATTTCCATCCATCCCAAAAACGCATGCGGTCGTTGGGATACTCCTCAGGCAACACATCTGCGTTGCATAGGGTACGCAAAATCGTATGCCCAGCGGCATGTGCTTCGGCTTTGTCAAACATGTTTCTTGCGATGGAATGAACCCCATCGGCTCCGAGAATCACCGAAGCCTGAACGCGCTCACCATTCTCAAACACCGCTGTTGCATAATCTTCACTACTCTCCAATGCCACAAGCTTATGATCGGTGTGCAAGCGCTCGTCAGGCATGCGACTGGTAACCATTTCCAGAAAGTCTGGCCGCAGGAACGCGCGCAGAATTCGAATACCGGATTCGTTCGGGTCGTCCACTCCCAAAGCACCGAGACTCGGAAACTGGAAGTGCGCAGCAATGCCGCCATCATCAATATGGCGAACTTCCATTCCATCGAGCTCGCAGGAAATCTCTTTGAAGGGCTCATCCAGTCCCCAACGCGCGAGAATCTCTACCGTGGGCGAGTCCATTGTCAGATGCCCACCGACATGTTCATATTCGCAAGCCTGCTCGTAGATATGAACGTCATAGCCTTCTTTATGCAGGCCATAACCTACAATCAGGCCACCGATTCCTCCACCTACAATAGCGATTTCGTTCTGGGCCACCGCCATCTTTATCTCCTTACGCTGTTATCTATTTTTCAAGGTATATGGACCGGGAAAGTTTTACTCAAGCATGTTCAGAAGATCAGTAATCTTGGGTGCGCTCTCCCGGAACGCATCCACTTGATCGTTAGGCATGCTCAAGCCAAAAGTTGTCGGAATTTCTTCACCGTACTGAGCCATGATAAATTCTTTGGGGTGACTGTCGTTAGTCGGTACGGAAGCGTCCAGCAAATCGCCATCAGTCCAGTGCTCTAACGTAAAACCGGTGGGGTCCCTCCAGTAATCGTACATCTGACTTCCAAGAAGATGCCTACCTATGCCCCACTCGTGACGGTATGTGCCAAGTGTTTTGAGGTGATAATGCCCCGCCATCAGGTCGTCTACAGATTCCGCGACTTCATATCCTCCGTGACCAAACGTACCCGCAAATTCTGCCTCCGGACCAGCCTTTGCAACAATGTTCAGCGTGTGGTGATCAACCGGCGTATCGCCACAGTCAGCACGCAGGAATGCACCAACGCGCACACCGCCGGGATCACGAAGGTTGTCTGAAATCAAAACCCCTAGATGTTTCTGGTACCATTCGATGCTGGCGTCTGCATTCGCTACGTTGAACGCGACATGTCCCAGACGCATCACTCGACTCTTCAGTTCGTAGTGCCATTCGCCGTCCTTCACCGTCCATTCATCTGGACCACGCCCAAAACGTTGCAGCTCATTAACCCGAGTTTTCTGAAAGCCAGCGTTGAGTTTCGGTGCCTCGGTGACCTCAACCTGGCTGGGGGCTGCTCCGAAGTATACTTCGACACCGAAGCCGTCAGGATCTGTGCACTTCACACATCGCCCTCCAGCGGGCTCGTTACTATCCATTACTTCAGCGCCCACACTTGCTGCCAGTGTGTTCAGCTGGTCTTCGCTGCCAACCGTAAATGCTGCACCGATATAGCGGTTTGAGTCTCCTCGCTGGGCAACGTAACAGTACGGCTGACTACCCGTGCCGCGAAAATAGATTGCGTTTTCCGTTTCACTGGCAAGCGTCATTCCGAAATGACTTAAATACTCCTTCTGCGCATCAAGATCCTTTAGCTCGAAGCGCAGGAACATGATGTCAACAATCTTGCAAACCGGGTCACTCATTCTCTAGGTACTCCTATGCGAGCAGATGTAATTTTAGAGTTTTTGTTGCTGCCCGTTTGGGCCACTTTCCGCCGCTGTGTATGCGCGAATTACTATTGCTAAAAAAGTGACTAAAGTCAATCATGATTATAATTCTACAATTAATGTCGGCGTTTTCGAACGAGAGCAGCAAGGCAGAAACTGCGTATTCGCGGCTTGCTCATCGGGCGTGAGATACATGTCTCTGTGCTCTGGCTCTCCTTCGAGCACCTTCGTCAAGCAGGTCCCGCAGACCCCTTGCTCACAGGAAACGGGCACCTCAATACCGGCTGCTGCCAGCGCATCAACCGCGGTTTCGGCCGCACCTACAACCACTGTCTTCCCAGACTTTGCAAGAACCAGCTGAAAACTGCCGTCGCCTTCCAACACACCGGCATCAGCGGAGAAAAACTCGGAGTGTAGCTGCGACTCTTGCCAACCTGCCTCTTTAGCCGTGTCCAGAACGGCATCCATAAAGCCGCCTGGACCACAAACATAGACGTGTACGCCTTCTTTCGGCGCAGCAAACACGTCCGGAATATTCAGCAATTGTTCCCGCGGGCCATCGTCGAAGTGATGCTGAACCTTTTCTGCAAAGGGAGATTCAGCAATTTGAGCCGCGAACGCCGTATTTGCCCGACTCCGGGTGCAGTAGTGCATCTCGAAGGAATGGCCAAGTGCCGACAGACGTCTGGCCATGCTCAATATGGGCGTAACACCGATACCGCCCGCCAGCAAAACACTGTGCTGCGCTGACTCATCCAGAGAGAAGTGATTGCGAGGTTCGCTGACCTGCAAAAGATCGCCTTGTTGAACGTGGGTGTGAATCCCCAAAGAGCCACCCCGCGACGATGGGTCGCGGAGAATCCCCAAAACGTAGCGATTGCGTTCTCCCGGATCATTGCAAAGAGAATATTGACGTACAGGACCACCAGGAACGTACACATCAATATGGGAACCAGCGGTAAACGCAGGCAGGTCTTCACCTGAGGAACTAACCAGCTCCAGTGAAACGATGTCTCCCGTTTCATCAGTGCGACGCTTAACGAGCAGATCCAACTCTGGGGTATTTGCAGCCATGTTTAAACGACCGGCTCTGCGCAGAGGACCACTAATTTTTACCTGCCAGTTCGGCCTGCTCTTCATCGATCAGACGTTTGAGAATGCGCCGCGCACGGATTGCTGACGCATCCGTAGAGAGCAATACCGGGTTGTGCGACAGCAGGTCTGTCGACTGCATGTTCGCTGCGCAATCGGCCACAATAAGTCCGTCTTCGTTTTTGAAGGTGTGGCCCACCCCCATTTTGATTTTCTCATCAATCTCGGGGTTATCGATATTTTTGTCTCTCGACTGAGACCAGAAATAATGCGTGTTGCTTTCGTCCTCCGGCGTAATGAGATTCGCCATGGGCTGGTGCGCACCTTCTTGCCGAT
>JBGCDE010000243.1:0-4750 GCA_045105115.1 Pseudomonadales bacterium
ATCAGCTCTTCAATTTCAGCCAGATGCACTTGCGGTATATCAAGCTCGGTAGCCGCCAGGTTCTCGCGTAAATGCTCTACTGACCGAGTACCCGGTATAGGAATAATAAACGGGCGTTTGCGCAGCAACCAGTGCAAAGCCAATTGAGCCGGTGTGCATTCAAGCTCTGCAGCTTTCGCCTGGAATTTACTCAGCCACTTCAGGTTTTCAGAAAAATGTGGCTCATTGAATCTTGGCATGCCACGACGGATATCGCCTTCAACAAAATTATTTGCACTCTGTAAGTCGCCGGCCAGGAAGCCACGTGCAATCGGGCAATAAGCGACAAAAGCTGTTCCCAACTCTTCGCAGGCATCAAGCAAGGCTATTTCCGGGTTGCGAACCCATAAGGAGTATTCATTCTGTAATGCAGTAATAGGATGCACTGCATTGGCTTTGCGCAAGGTTGTAGCGGATACTTCACTTAAACCGATTGCACCAATCTTTCCCTGCTCACGCATTTTCACCAAGGCACCGACGCTGTCTTCGATTGGGACTGACTTGTCCCAACGATGCAAGTAATACAGGTCGATGTAATCAGTTTGCAGTCGCGTAAGCGACTCATCAATGGTTTTCAGCAAGGTTTCTGGTCGACCGTCTATAACGCGCTTACCGTCTACTCCGCCCATGCCGCATTTGCTCACTAGATGGATGCGGTCACGCAGCCCCTTGAAAGCATTACCTAACAGCGTTTCGTTACGACCGAAACCGTACAGGCTCGCGCAGTCAAAGTGAGTGACGCCCATATCAAGTGCTGCATGCAGCAACTCAATGCCCTGCTGTTCTGAAGGTGCCACATTATAGGCATGGCTAAGCACCATGCAGCCCAGGCCTATTTCAGCAACATCTTGTTCGCCAATGCGTCGCGTTTTCATTCAGAGCACCTATTCCTGTTCGTAATTAACTAAGTTGCTGCTCGAGGTCATGCAGTACTTTGTAGCACGACAACACTTGCGCCACACTGGAATTGGGCTCGCGCCCTTCTGCAATGGCAGCGAAGAACTCACGGTCTTGCAACTCAATACCATTCATTGATACCGCCACCTGCGACACGTCGATTGACTCTTCGCGGCCATCTACTAAATCGTCATAGCGTGCTATGTAAGTGCCATTGTCACAGATATACCGGAAGAACGTACCCAATGGGCCGTCGTTGTTGAACGACAAAGACAGCGTACAGATTGCGCCATTTGCCGCTTTCAATTGAATCGACATATCCAGTGCAATGCCCAGTTCAGGATGGATTGGCCCCTGTATCGCGTTGGCCTGAACCACTTCCGAACCGCATTGATACTGAAACAAATCAACCGTGTGCGCCGCATGGTGCCAGAGCAAATGATCGGTCCATGAACGCGCCTCACCAACGGCATTAATATTCTTTCGGCGGAAGAAGTAGGTTTGCACATCCATCTGTTGAATGTTCAGCTCGCCATTGCGAAGACGTTTGTTCACCCATTGGTGCGAAGGGTTAAACCGACGCGTATGGCCTACCATGCACGTTAAACCTGTTTCCTGTTGCTTTTTTAGTACCGCTTCAGAATCAGCCCACGTGTCCGCTAGCGGAATTTCTACTTGCACGTGCTTACCAGCTTCCATGCACTGAATAGCTTGCGCGGCGTGCATTTGGGTTGGCGTACAAAGAATAACCGAGCCCACCTCGGGCAGCGCTAATGCGTCGGCGAGATCTGTAAACGCATGCTCCACACCATAGGCATCCGCTGTTTCACGAGTTGGTTCCGGGCGGCGCCCTACCAATGCGACCACGTCTACCCCATCAATGTTCTTGATACCATCAAGATGCTTTTTACCAAAGGCGCCTGCGCCTGCTATGACCGTTTTCATAATGTGTTCCTTATGTGTTTTCTAAAACCAGATGCCCAACTGCAGTGTTTGAAGCAGGCACGTGATAAAAACGATGTTTAAGTGCTACCTGTGGATCTAGAGCACCACGCATAATCAGCCACATGACCAACTCTATGCCTTCTGAGCCGGCCTCACGAACGTAATCAATATGCGGCATGGCGGCCAAACCTTCGGGGTCTTCAACTATGCGGTCCAGAAAATCCGAGTCAAACTCTGAGTTTATCAGCCCCGCTCTCGGTCCTTGCAGCTGGTGACTCATGCCACCGGTTCCCCAAATTTGCACATTCAGATCCTGATCGAATGAATCAACGGCGCGTCGAATGGCTTTACCAATATCGAAGCAACGCTTCCCTGAAGGCGGCGGATAGAGCACAACGTTAACCGCGAAGGGAATGACTTTACATGGCCAGGCTTCGGGCTGCCCGAACATCAGTGACAAAGGAACAGTCAAGCCATGATCCACATCCATTTTATTGACGATGGTTAGATCAAAATCATCCTGAATCACCGATTGGCTAATGTGCGCGGCAAGCTCTGGATGCCCATGCACATCTGGAACCGGACGGGGTCCCCAGCCTTCATCGGCAGGCGCGTAGTGTTCACCACAACCAATGGCAAACGTGGGCACCAAATCCATACTGAACGCCGTGGCGTGGTCGTTAAAAACCAGTATCACTACATCCGGCGGATTGTCTTTTATCCATTGCTTTGACGCTTCATAGCCTGCGAACACTGGTTTCCAGTAATCTTCCTCAGTTTTTCCAAGGTCTAATGCGGCGCCAATAGCTGGCACATGCGACGTTGCTACGCCGGCGGTAATTTTAGCCATTGTCGTTTTCTCCAATGTAGCGATTGCCTTCAGGGCTGCGGCCACCGTCAATCATCATTTGCACATAATCATCAACGGGCATGCCGGTCATGGTTGATACGGCCTGCTGAAAGCTAAGCCCATCCGTTGAAAATACTTTTGCCATAAAATAGATATTGCCACCAAGTGCGATCAGACCGTTGTAATCGCGATCAAGCAAACCTTGCTTCTGCTCTTCACTCATTGGCCATTCATCGATATAGGCGCGCTCGTCGGCTTTAAATCGTTGCCGGTTTTCCTCCGTCATTAATGACATACAAAATTGATTCAGGTGATAGCCTTTGCGAGCCATATCCTGATCAAAAATAGTTGTACCCGGCACATCTTGATAAGGTTTTTCAAGCGCCATTAACTTAACTCCTGTGATGTTGCTTCTTCAGGCCAATAGAGCCGCATGGGATTATCCACTAATAGCTTCCGTTGTAACTCTTCGCTACCGGCAATGCGTGGAATAAAATCAACCAGATGACCTTCATCCGGCGAGTGTGATTTCATATTAGGGTGCGGCCAGTCTGTTCCCCACAATACCCGATCAGGAAAACTCTCTACCACTTTTTTTGCAAATGGTACTACGTCATCGTAGTGCGCATTTAAACCCTGGCTTAGTCGTTCCGGGCAGCTGACCTTGCACCAGAAGTTTTCGTGTTCACGCATAAGCTTAAGAAACAGTTCAAACTCTTCGCCGTCAATGGGTTTGCGCACGTCTGGTCTGCCCATATGATCTACAACCACTGTGCAGGGCAAGGAAGTGAAGAAATCGTACAACTCAGGTAATTCGGTTGCCTCGAAATAGATCACAATATGCCAGCCCAGCTTGGCTATGCGCGCTGAAATTTCTTCCAGAGAATCAAACGGCAGCTTGTCGACCAGGCGTTTCACAAAATTAAACCGCACGCCACGCACACCAGCGGCGTGTAAGCTCTGCAATTCATCATCACTTATGTCACGGCGCACGGTTGCTACACCACGGGCCAGGCCATTCGCATCATGCAAGGCGTCAACTAACGCACGGTTGTCCGCTCCATGACAGGTTGCCTGCACGATTACGTTTCTACTGAAGCCTAAGTGATCGCGCAAAGCCCACAGTTTTTCTTTAGGGCCGTCGCACGGCGTATATTTGCGCTCGGGAGCGTAGGGAAAAACGTCGCCTGGACCAAATACATGGCAGTGCGCATCCACCGCACCCAATGGTGCGCGAAATTGTGGTTTGCTTGGGTTGGGGTGATACACACGCCAGCCAAAATCCATTTCGAAGTCAGACACCGTTTATTTACCTCTTGCCTTGAGCGACGCATCCAGGCGTGGATACACTCGCCGAGCATTCCCTTCATAAACTTTGTAGTGATCATCGGGGCTCAGCTTAAGTGCGTCAACATAGCGCTTGGTATCGTCAAAGTACTGCCCTGTTTGTGGGTCAATACCGCGTACCGCACCAACCATTTCGGAACCGAATAAAATATTGTCGATGTCGATGACTTTAAACAACAGGTCAATGCCCGGTTGATGATAAACGCAGGTATCGAAGAACACATTTTTCATCACGTGTTCATCCAACTGTGGACGCTTCAGCATATCAGCCAAACCACGGTACCTTCCCCAATGATACGGCACCGCCCCGCCACCGTGCGGAATGATAAAACGCAAGTTTGGGAAATCTTTGAACAAGTCGCCTTGAATAAATTGCATGAACGCCGTGGTGTCGGCATTGATGTAGTGCGCACCTGTGGCATGAAAGTTGTGATTGCATGAACCGGATACATGGATCATGGCCGGTACATCCAGCTCTACCATTTTCTCAAAAATCGGGTACCAGCTTTTGTCCGTCAGTGGCGCCGACGTCCAATGCCCACCTGAAGGGTCAGGATTCAGATTGCAGCCCACAAACCCAAGCTCATTAACACAGCGCTCAAGCTCCTTCA
Source organism: Pseudomonadales bacterium (assembly GCA_045105115.1). Classification (GTDB taxonomy): domain Bacteria; phylum Pseudomonadota; class Gammaproteobacteria; order Pseudomonadales; family JAUIET01; genus JAUIET01. The sequence continues at coordinate 4,690 of JBGCDE010000243.1, forward strand.
CCGAGTGCTCAATCGACACTCCCGGCGACTGCGGTAACTGACACACACCGATGAAATAATC
>JBGCDE010000244.1:0-4041 GCA_045105115.1 Pseudomonadales bacterium
ACTGGTTACGGAATTGCGCGGCAGCGGTATCAGCATCGCGCCTTACCACATTTGGGCTGGTGATCTGGATGAAAACTTCAGCCGCGTTTTGGCGGGTTTAATGGCGGAACATCTAAGCGTGGACCAAGTGTATGCGGCCCCCTGGGATACCCGGTTTCGACCAGAGTATCAATTGCGTCTGGATGTGCAGCGTTTCAGTGGCGCTCTGGGCGGCGATGTGTACATGGATGTACTGTGGACACTGACGTCCAGGCACGGGCGGCAAAAACTGCATGGTGAGCGCAGCAAGCTGCATGTTAGCAGCAAAGGCTCTTCGTACCTTGACTACGTAGATGCGCTGAATCGACTAATGAGTGTCTTCTCTGCCGATGTAGCGGTGCGCATGGAACAATTGCTGGCCGCTGCAAATAATGCAGAGCCTGCTAGCGAATAAAGCCCTGCGCATATTGATTCAGCAGTTCAATTTTTTCGTCCAGTGGGCGATCCGGTTCCTGTGCATACAAATCCCTGAATCCCACAACCAGATCGGTCACACCAATTGCTTCCAGCCTTTGCAGGCCTTCAGCGCTAAAACCATCCGCACTGCCGGTGTAAATTCTGAAAGGTTTGTCGCTGGTGCCAAATTCAGTACGTAAGGCGTTGATCTCGGTAATGTACTCTTCGAGCTGTGGCGTGGTGGTGCCAGCGCACATCCAACCATCGCCCTTCAATGCCGCTCTTTTCAGAGCGGGTTTGGTGTGGCCGCCAATCAGCAAGGGCGTGGGTTCGCTCGGCACCGGTCGCATGCGATTGGCGGGCATGTCATGTGCTTCGCCTTTAAAGCCAAAGTATTCGCCCGTTTCCAGACCGCGTAAAATATCTATTTGTTCGTCAAAGCGTTTGCCACGACGCTCCCACGGCGTTTGCATGACCGCGAAGTCTTCTTCCCAGGGGCTTATGCCAATTCCGAAGTCGAAGCGATTGCCAGAGAGTGCCTGAATACTTTGCACCTGCTTGGCAACACCCGCGACCTGTCGAACCGCTAGCTTGTAAACAAAGGTAGAAAAGCGCACTCGGCGTGTCACCGCAGCCATCGCCGCCACGGCAATTAGAGACTCAAGAAACGGTACTGATTCCAGAAATTCACGGCTACCATCCGCGTTGTAAGGGTACTTGGAGCTCGCTTCCTGCGGATAACAAATGCTGTCAGGAATAGTTATGCCATGGTAACCCGCCGCTTCAGCGGCTTTCACCAACGGCAGGTAATGGTCGGCGTCGCACATGCCTACTTGATAGTGAAATCTCATATCTGTTGTCCTGTTATAACGTGGGAATCTTGTTTCTTATTGTGAAAGGAATGCCGATACCACCGCATTAAACTCGGTGCGTCGTTCAATCATCGCCCAGTGCCCACAATTGGGGAAAACATGCAGTTCACAGTTAGGTATTAGCTTCATAGGCAGCAGGGCCATATCAACGGGTGTCACTCTGTCATCTCGTCCCCAGGTAAGCAGGGTAGGGGCTGTTATTGATGATAAGTGCGCAATACGCTGAGTTGCGTTCGGCCCTGCGAACATTGCGGCCATGCCATCGAGCGCTGCCCTGGAATACAGTTGCCTGGTGGTAGCAAGTGTTTTCGGTTCCAGCGCTTGTTCCATGCGCAGTTCAATAAGCTCGTCAGTAATAAGCGCCCGGTCAAACACCATGGAGCTCAGCCAGGCAATAATTTTCTCTCTGGTAGGGTCTTCGGCAAATTCGCTGAGCCGGGCAATGCCTTCGGGTGGGAATGAAGAAAATAAATTCATTCCCAGCCCACCTATGGAAACAAAGCGGTCAACGCGCGGCGCCTGATGCGCTGCGAACAAAGCACCAACCATGCCGCCGAGGGAATTGCCAATCAGGTGAGCTGTGTCAATTTCAAGTTTATCCATCAGTTGGATAACCGCTGCTACACAAACCTCTATCGGGTTACCTTCAACGGCGTCACTGCCGCCGTAGCCCGGGAAATCAGGAACGATACAGCGAAAGCGGTCAGAAAAACTGTTCAGAGTATTTGAGAAATTAGCCCATCCGCTAACACCGGGACCGGAACCATGCAGAAGAATTAACGCAGGACCTTGGCCAGCTTCGTGGTAATGCAGTGTGCCTGCAGGGCAGTCGACAGTGCGTGACGTGCTTTCATAACTGTGGTTACTCATATTGCTTATCCTCAGCGCCCACAAACGCTGCGGGAGCTATGTCAGGGAGATGGCTGGGTAATGGCCGCGATCTCCTCACTGGTGAAACCTGCTTCCGCAAGTACGTCTACTGTATGTTGACCAATACTGGGCGCAGGTTGCGGTGCCCGTTTGGATACACCTTCCACTTGCAGCGGACTGTTCACGGTACGCTGAGCCTTGAATTGGTCACTTTGCAAGTCAAGCAACATATTGTTTGCTTGCAGCTGCGGATCGTCTAGTACTTGTTCTGGTGACGATACGGGCATGTATTGTATGTCATATGTATCAAAGATCTGCTGCCATCGTGCCCATGGTTTGCTTGCAAAAATGTCATCAAGCCGTTGGATGGTCTCAGCGGCGTGTTCATGACAGGCTGTTGCATTGGCAAAACGTGGATCATCGAGCATCTCGGTTTGACCAATCGCCGTCAAGAAATAGACCCACTGGCCGTGCACATCAAATATCCAGGGGTAAAACCAGAGGCCATCACCGCACTGGTAGGGTACGCCAAGAGGCAGCGGGTTTTCGGTTCGTTTTGGCTCATACTGTGTTTTTGCGCCGCACAGAATGGCTTGCAGCATCATGGAATTCGCCCACACGCCGTTTGCCAGAAGCGAGGTTGATACCCGGCTACCGCGCCCCGTGCGTTCTCTGCGGTACATGGCTAACATAATGCCGGCAAACACAGCAGTTGAGCTGGAATAATCACCCCAGGCGGGTGCGCCTGCTGATGGTGGTGCGCCGCCTGAGCGAACAATATCCATCATTCCTGATCTGGCCCACCAGGCACTTCGATCAAATGCAGGCACATTTGCTTCGCTGCCAAGTTCACCATAACCACTCAATTGCGCATAGATTAATTGGTCGTTCATAGAAGATAAGTCTGCGTAACGCATCTTCAGCTTGGTCAATACCGTGGGCGGGTAGTTAGTGACCAGCACGTCTGCGGTTTCTACCAGTCGGCAAAGCGCTTCGTATCCCTCATCGCTTTTTAGGTCCAGAACGATACTTCGCTTATTGCGCGACACCAATAGCCAGGGGTAATTATCGTCGGTCTCGGGGAAACCTGGCAGCCCCATAAAGCCACGGAAGGGGTCGCCCTGCGGAGGTTCTATCTTGATAACGTCTGCGCCAAAGTCGGCCATAGCGGTGGCTGCAGCCGGTGCTGCTACCCAGCTGCCCACGTCTAGAACGCGAACGCCGTCCAAAATACTGTCAATACTCATTGGTTTTTCTTATTGGTGTCGATAACGACATTATAGCGTCAGAATCGAGCTTGGTTGCAGTCTCTAGTCGGCGTCTGTGCCGGTAAGCTGCGTTTCGAGCTCTTGCTCGGCGCCGCCAATATCTGATTCAGTGGTGGCCGTCGCTGCACGCCGCGCCAGATTAGTCGTGTTAACACGGCCATCTAAATAATCCACTTTGAGCCACCATTGATCGCTGTAGGTGTTTCTATAGCTGGTGTCGCGGCGATCAAGGTTTTTGCGCCGGCTCGGTGTGCCACTTGAAAGTGATTGCCTGCGTCTTCGATCAACCACCTGGCGGCGATCTGCAAACATCTTGTCGTCAGGTGCCGCGTAGATTACAGGCGTACTGACGGCCAGCGCGCCAGGGTCCAGTGTTTCAGCGTCAAGATCAGGACCATTTGCAGCGGTCGTATCTACCTTCGTTCGCCGCAACAGGCCACGTTTTTTGCGCCGCACATTCTGGGCGTAATCGATTAACTCAGAGGACAGATCCGCATCAACGAAGCGGTATAACTCACTGGGCTCGATATCCAGTGCTTTCGCCACGTTGGCTACGCGTGCCTGTGGTATGCCATGTTTTAGCCACCGGTCAACAG
>JBGCDE010000245.1:0-3583 GCA_045105115.1 Pseudomonadales bacterium
CACCTTTTGCATACATACCCGGCATTTCAGCAGTTTCACCACCGACCAGTGCGCACCCAGCCAATTCGCAGCCTTTGCCAATGCCATGCACTACATCGGCTGCCGTATCCACATCCAGCGCACCGCTAGCGTAATAATCTAGGAAGAACAGAGGCTCGGCGCCGGTAACGAGAAGATCGTTAACGCACATAGCGACCAGATCTATACCAATGCTGTCGTGCTTACCCATGGCCATCGCCAGTTTGAGCTTGGTACCTACACCGTCGGTGCCAGAAACCAAAACAGGTTGCTTGTAATCATTTTTTAACTCAAAAAGAGCACCAAAGCCACCCAGTCCGGTCATAACTTCCGGGCGCATTGTGCGTTTGGCGATCGGCTTGATGCGCTCTACCAGCGCATTGCCGGCATCAATATCCACACCCGCGTCTTTGTAGCTAAGGGAAGTTGGTTCGGTCATGCTGATATCCGGGAGTAGGGTGGGCGAGCTTGCGGCCGTTATTTTACCGCAGCTATGACGTGTGTGCATCAACACGCAACTGTTACAATGCGCCAAGTGCAGAAGAATAGGTGAGTACGGTGTTCGAAAGAGTGTTTCCAGGCATAACTTTAGCTTTTGCAATCATGCTGTGTGCCACCAGTCAATGGGCTGTTGCCGCCGTTGGCGCGGATATGTATAAGTCTACTGTGGCTGTCGAATCGCAATCGATGGACGACAGAGAAGATGGTATCAAGCTTGGTTTGGGTACTGTTATTGTTCGATTATCTGGGCAGCGGTCCGCCGTATCTGAACCCGAGATCCAAAGAGCCTTAAAAACAGCAGACCGTTACTTACGCAGCTTCAGCTACCAGCGTAAAAGTGAAGATCGACTGTCATTACTGCTCCAATTCGACCCGGAGCTGGTGCAGGGCTTATTGCGCAGAGCAGAACTGCCTATGTGGGTATCTGGCCGACCCACCGTATTGTTGTGGGTTGCTGTTCATGAAGGCCGGAAAAAGTTCATTCTAAGCCCGGATACTGACCCCGAGATCAGCCAGTTGCTCGAAGAGCAAATGGCACGCCGCGGTGTTCCAGTTCGCTGGCCTGACCAGCGAACGGAGCTTCAAGTGGAAGCATTAAGGCTGCTTGAGATCGATGCCATTCGTGATGCGTCAGCCCGCTACAGCGAGCCGGCTATATTTGCCAGCAGCATCTATATACGAAAGAAAGTAGAGAGCGGTGAGACGATTTCGCAATGGGCAGGCCGATGCTTATACATTAGTCAAACGGATCAGCAACGATTAAACTGTCGTAGCGGCGATTCAGAAACCTATCTTTCCAGCTCGGTAGACTCTCTTGCTGATGTTCTGTCCGATCGATATTCAGTACAAATTCAGGGCGGTGAAGCCTCACAGGTACGCATTCAAGTGGGCGATATCGACGACTTCGACAGTTACGGTCGAACGCTCAAACACCTGCAAAGTAATGCATTGGTGCGAGCGGCCAAGGTGGTTGAGATTGCCCCGGGTCGCGCCGTATTTGAGCTTGAGCTGCAAGGTACTGAGCAACAGTTCATAGAATCACTTGCCCGACAGCAAGTGCTTCAACGAGCAGTCGGTGGTGATGAATACGGCCCATTGCAATACTTGTTTAACAAGCGCGGTGGCTAAAATCGGGAAGACTATTGGTGAATGAGGCTGGGATGACTAACTCACAGCGCTGGATTGTGGCTGCCTGCGTTATTGGTTTTCTGTTGCTGGTGTATCTGCTAAAACCGATTCTTGCACCGTTTCTGATCGGTATATTGTGTGCCTATCTGGGCGACCCATTAGCTGATCGTCTGGAGGCCATGGGATTGGGGCGCACATCGGCGGTCAGTGTTGTGTTTGTAGTGATGACCTCCTTGCTCATTCTGGTCATTATTCTGCTGGTGCCGCTGCTTGGACGGCAGCTGGATTCATTGATCGGTCGCCTACCGCAAACAATGGAGTGGTTCCAGACCGTGGCACTTCCGTGGTTAGGGAACACCTTTAATATTCCTCAGTATGAACTGCCTTTAGATGAAGCTAAAAATATAATTGCCAATCATTGGCAAAAGGCCGGCAACGTCGCAAAGATAATCATGCAATCGCTGACTTCTTCAAGCATCGCTTTTTTAGGGTGGTTCGCGAACCTGATTTTAATTCCAGTGGTCGCTTTCTATCTATTGCGTGATTGGGACGTGATGATGGAGCGCATTAGAGACGTGCTGCCCAGACGCATAGAGCCGACGGCCGTTAACCTCGCTGGCCAGTGTGATGACGTGTTGAGTGCGTTTTTGCGTGGCCAATTGCTGATTATGTTCTTACTCGGTGTTATCTACACAGTGGGTCTGCTGATTGTGGGTATTGATCTAGCCTTGTTGCTGGGCATGATTGCGGGGCTTGCTTCTGTCGTTCCTTATATGGGTTTCATCATAGGCATCACTGCTGCAAGCATAGCTGCCATGGTGCAGTTTGGTGATTGGGTACATTTACTGGGTGTATTCGCTGTATTCGGTGTAGGCCAAGCCCTTGAAGGCATGATTCTTACCCCTCTTTTGGTCGGCGATCGCATTGGCTTGCACCCGGTTGCAGTAATTTTCGCAATACTCGCCGGCGGACAACTTGCCGGCTTTGTTGGTGTGTTGCTCGCATTGCCAGTAGCTGCTGTGATTATGGTGCTGTTAAGACACATGCATGTCGAGTACAAAAGCAGCGCCATCTACGGGCACGAAGCCATCTCGCCTTCAGCTGATAACTCGAATACAAGTTGAAGCAGTTAGTATTAGGAATCTCTTTGCGTGAGCATTCTGATTTTGCCAATTTCAAGATTGGCGATAAGAATCAGGAGTTGGTAGCAGCGCTAAAAAAATTCAGTGCGCAATCAGTGCCAGCCGTAATGCTGTTGCATGGTGAAAAACAAACTGGCCGCAGTCATTTGCTAGAGGCAAGTTGCGCTGCAGCAAGCGAACTTGGCGTCAGTACCGCGTATCTTCCAATGCAAGAACTGCAGAGCAGTAATCCGGTGGAGCTTTTAGAAGGCCTGGACGCGGTGGATTTATTAGCGATTGATGACCTCGACCTGGTGCTGCACGATGAACATTGGGCCAAGGCTTTGTTCCATCTTTATAATCGTGGCCAGCAAAACAAGCAACGCTTGCTATGTAGTGCCGCACACCCACCCGCGCAGTTGCAAGTGGCGCTACCTGATTTGCAATCGCGTTTAAGCGCCGCATTGGTTTACCACGTCGCAGCCCTTAATGACGAAGAACGAAAAGACTGTTTGATCCAGCGGGCGCACCTTCTGGGCTTTGTGATGAACGACGACGTAGCCAACTACGTGCTGGCCAGAGCCGAGCGCAGTATGGGGAACCTTTTGCGCTTATTGCATGTGCTGGATCAGGAAACATTGGTTCACCAACGTAGGCTTACAGTGCCTTTTGTTAAAAGTGTTATGGATTGGTAACCCTATGAACGACTCTATGCAAGCGGGCAGCGCAAGCTATCCCAGTCGTTTCACGGCAAACTACGCGTTGGCCATATTATTGCTGGCGTATATTTTTTCCTTTATTGATCGCCAAGTGTT
>JBGCDE010000246.1:0-3715 GCA_045105115.1 Pseudomonadales bacterium
GCCCTGCCACGCCAGAAAGCGAACTCACCATGATGATCAGCCCACAGCCCTGCGCCCTCATTGTCGGCAAGACGCATCGGCTTAAAAACATTGGTGCGAAAAAATTGGTCTCCATTACTGAGCGAATACTGGATTCATCAAGATCTTCACAGGCCCCTGGTATCAGAATGCCGGCATTGTTGATCAATACATCTATTCGACCGTATTGCTCAACAATTTCACTGACCAGTGTCGAAAACACTGAGGTTTCAGATAACTCCAGCAACTTGATATCGGCAGCCAGATTCTCACTGTCCAAACACTCTAGCAACTCGACCTTACGATTTTCATTTCGAACCGTTGCAATTACCTGATCATTATTGCTGGCAAATGCGCGAACACCGGCAAGACCAAAACCGCTATTTCCGCCTGTAATCAATACTACTGCCATATAGTTCCTATTTGAAACGCCGAACGATATTGTCTAATCAGCTGTGAGAAAGTGCGCGAATGACGCCTCGGATTTCGGCCAGACCTTTCAAACGGCCGATACTTGAGTAACCTGGATTCACAGTTTTTCCAATATCATCCAGCATCAAATGACCGTGGTCCGGACGGATAAAAATTGGATTATCGGTTTCGCCACGCGCATTTCGTTGTTTCTCTTCATCTAACAGTGCTTTGATAACCCCCACCATATCAATATCACTGTCGAGGTGGCTGGCCTCTACAAACGAACGTTGCTCGCTGTTATCTCTTAGCACACCGCGAAGGTGCGCAAAATGAATTCGTTCACCAAACTGCTTAGCCATCGCCGGTAAATCATTATCTGGACGACTGCCGTAAGTACCAACACATAAAGTAATGCCATTAGCTTGACTGGGTTGCAACTCAAATAAGCGCGCAACATCGTCGGCCGTACAAATTATTCTTGGCAGTCCAAACATATCGCGTGGTGGATCGTCGGGGTGGATTGCAAGCTTTACATTCAGTCGTTCTGCAACTGGAATGACCTCTGCAAGGAAGCTAATGAGATTGCGACGCAAACCCTCTCCATCAATCGATTTATATTGCGCCAGCGCTTTACGGAAATCGTCAATGCAGTAGCTGTCAGTCATACGCCCGGGTAATCCGGCAATAATATTCTGGGTCAATACATCGCGATCATCATCGGTCATAGATTCAAATGTCTGTAGAGCCGTCTCGCGTTCCTCTATCGAGTAATCATCTTCCGCACCGACTCTTCGCAGTATGAACAAATCGAATGCCGCAAATTTCTGTTGATCAAACCGCAATGCGTACGCGCCGCTTGGCAGGCGGTGATTAAGATCGGTTCTGGTCCAATCAATAACCGGCATGAAGTTGTAGCAAATGGTTCGAATACCACAATCTGCAAGATTCTCCAGACTCTGGATCCAGTTTTTGGTGTACTGATTTGCGCAGCCCGTGCCAAGCTTTATGGATTCGTGAACCGGAATACTTTCTACTACTGTCCACCGCAATGGTGACTGGTCTTGTTCACAGGTTTCAATCAGCGCCTTGTGCTGGCGAATGGCATCAACAGTCCAAACCTCACCGATGGGCACGTCATGCAAGGCACTAACAATATCGGTAGCACCGGTTTGTCGTATGTTGTTGATGGTTACTGGATCATTAGGTCCAAACCAACGCCAGGATTCCCGCATTTACTGCCCTCTATATGCCTGTAGCTCGTTCTCAGAGCTTAGCGACTACCGCTTTTAACTCAGTGTACTGTAGTAAAGACTCGTAGCCATTTTCCCGACCCCAGCCACTTTGCTTGTAACCACCAAAGGGTACAGCCATATCTGGTACACCGTGGGTATTTATCCAGACTATACCGGCTTTCACTGCGGCGGCCGTTCTGTGTGCCTTGCTAATGTCTTTCGTCCAGATACTGGCTGCCAGGCCAAACTCGCTGTCATTTGCAATCGACGCGATATCATCGCTATTAGAGAACGGCATGCAGACCAGTACTGGTCCGAAAATCTCTTCTTTTACCAAATTCATGGAATGATTAACGCCGGTACACACCGTGGGTTGCAGGAAATAGCCTGCTTGATCTTGCAGCAGCTCACCCCCAGCGACAATAGTCGCTCCATCTGCCACACCTTGATCAATGTGCTTTTTGACATCATGCAAATGCGCATCCGAGATCAAAGGCCCCATATCAGAGTCGGCATCATAGGCGGCACCCACCTTCATTTGGCGAGCAATATTTGCAACACCCTCGACTACGCGATCATAAACTGTATCTTGTATATAAAGTCTGGAGCCTGCGACACAGACTTGCCCCGCGTTAGAAAAAATGGCATTGGCCGCACCGCTGATAGCTTCTTCCAGATCTGCATCGTCAAATACAATCATTGGCGACTTGCCGCCTAGCTCAAGCGACACTTTTTTCAAATTACCCTGCGCAGCTGCAATAATTTGCTTACCGACTTCGGTGGAACCCGTGAACGATACCTTGTCTACCAGCGGATGCCTGGCAAGAAAGTCTCCTACTTTTCGCCCACTTCCCAGTAGAATATTGAATACACCGTCTGGAATACCAGCTTCTATAAGCAATTCACCTAATCGCACAGTACTCAACGGCGTTTGTGTCGCGGGCTTTACAACAACACTGCACCCAGCCGCTAACGCGGGTGCAATTTTCCAGGCTGCCTGTACGAGCGGACCATTCCACGGCACGATCAACGCCGCAACGCCAACCGGCTCGCGCAAAGTATAAATGTGGAAATCCTGGTCTGGCACGGTCGACAGCTGTTTGGTGTTGCCTTCGATCTTGGTACACCAACCGGCATAGTAACGAAAGCAATCTGCTGCAAAAGGAATCTCGCCATGTCGCGCCCCTGCATAGGGCTTGCCAGCATCCAGCATTTCGAGTTCGGCAATTTCATCACCATGCTCTTCAAGCAGATCTGCGACGCGCCAAAGAACTTTACTGCGAGCCGAAGGCGTTAAACCTCGCCAGCTCGCATCATCAAAGCTACGCCGGGCAGCGTGAACCGCAATATCCGCGTCAATCTCAGTGGCTGCCGCCGCTTTTGTAATTTCCTTACCACTTGAAGGATCAAAAACAGGCGTTGACGATCCGTCGCTGGCCGCTCGCCAAGCACCGTCAAGTAGAAGCTGCTGTTGCGATGCAAGCCTCGATTTCACAAGCTGTGACGTTTCGTAACTCTGATTCATCAGCCAGCCATATAGTCCCGCAATGCCGTCATAACCGCCGCATTTTCCTTAGCCGTACCGACTGTTATTCGCAAGTACTCGTCTGAGTCGCCGGCAGGGCGCGGAATAATATTATTTCTTAGCAGGCATTCAGCAGCACCGCTGCCACTCTTGCCCGTATCGGCGGAAAATCGCAGCAGATAAAAATTCGCAACACTGGGAACAACTTCAATGCCCAGTTCGCTTAACTCTTTACTTAAAATCTGCAAGGAATCTGCATTAGCGTCACGCACACCATACATATATGCCTGATCTTTAATCGCTGCGGTGGCGGCCGCAAGAGCCGCGCTGTTGGTATTAAACGGAGTACGAACTCGCTGCACCATTGAGGTCACCGCTTCGGAACACAACATCCAACCAATGCGCAGGCCCGGCAAGCCGTAAATTTTTGAAAACGTACGACTGACAACAACATTGTCGAATTCGCCTACCATTGCCAGACCATCGCTGAAATCATCCTTCATAACGTATTCAGCGTAAGCTCCAT
>JBGCDE010000247.1:0-36559 GCA_045105115.1 Pseudomonadales bacterium
TGCTGCAACGCTGTCGATACGTTTTCACCAGCAGACGCGTCAAGGTGTCTTGATATCCACGTGCGAGAAACAGTGCAACGGCACGCTGATTGTTACTTGCCGGATGACGTACCATCAATCGCCGGAGCGCCCGCAACTCGGTAATGACTGAGGCGGGTGCTACCACATAACCCATGCGCAGTCCCGGCGCCAGGGTTTTGGATAAGCTGCCTATGTAAATCACTCGCTCACTTTGATCCAGACTCTTTAAGGCGGGCGTAGGGTTGGCCGAAAAGTTAATCTCGCTTTCATAATCGTCTTCGATAATCACAACGTCTTTTTCAACCGCACGCTGCAACAATTCGTAGCGCCGCTGAATAGGCATGGTCACCGTGGTTGGTGACTGGTGACTCGGCGTTGTATAAATACAATCGCAGCTATCCATGCCGGCGTCTACAACCATACCCTCTTTATCAACGGGCAGTGCTTTTATAGTGGCGCGATTTAACAAGGCTATATTGCGCACATCTACGTAACCCGGATTTTCCAGGCCTATAACGCCTGAATCATCCAACAATAGCCGCAGCAACATATACAAGGCTTGTTGTGCTCCTACCGTAATAAGAATTTGATCTGGCTGCGCCCAGATGCCACGGCGCGGCAGTAATCGTGTTTGAATTTGCTCGATCAACAGCGAATCATCGTGATCTAGCTGATCGTTAGACCATTCCTTAATAGCGGCAACACTCAAAGCATCACGGCAACATTCCCGCCAGTTATTGGTTGGGAACAGATCGTAATCCAAATGCCCATAGGTAAAGGGGTAAGGATACTCCTGCCAGTTCTTGGGCTTACTAATATTCCTGTACTGCGATGCCTGCGACTTTAACCGTGCTGACCAGTCGGGTTCACCGCCTTCTGGCAGGCGCAGCTGCGGGTCGATCAGAGGGTGCGCCAGGGTGTCGGGATTAACGAAATAGCCGCTGCGCTGGCGACTCAATATATAACCATCTTCGAGTAAGCGTTCGTAGGCCAGCACTACCGTATTGCGCGCGACCCCTAGCTGAGACGCTAATGCTCTGCTGGACGGCAATGCCTGATCATGGGGAATCTGGCCATTCTGAATAGCGGTCACAATCTGCGTGCGAATCTGCTTTTGCAGACTGACATCGCTACTGGGCGACAAGTGAAATAGTTGGGCAATACTCATGACTAATGGTGTTTGTTTTTATTCATCTGCTAGCCGACATTCTGGACCGACATCCGGACCCCATCTGGCCCTATTCGATAGGGCCAATATAGGCCTATATTATCCTGACTGGGGGAATTCCTCCATGCCAGACGCGACCATATTAGTCTGATATAACAGCACGAGACCAGTATTACTATGAACGCTAGCGACCATACAATTCAGCATGACCGCGATCATGTCTGGCACCACCTGACTCAGCACAAGACTTTCGAGCATAAAGACCCATTGGTAATCGTTGAGGGCAAGGGTCTGCGAGTGTGGGACAGCACGGGAAAAGAGTATCTCGATGCAACGTCCGGTGGCTTGTGGACAGTGAATGTCGGCTATGGACGCGAGAGCATTGCCGATGCGATTAGCGCACAACTAAAAAAACTCTGCTACTTCGCGCAAACAGCTGGCAACCCGCCGGCCGCTGAATTTGCTGAGCAGCTGATCGACAAAATGCCAGGCATGAGCCGGGTCTACTTTTCTAACTCTGGCAGTGAAGCCAATGAGAAAGCGTACAAGATCATTCGTCAGATCGCCCATCGAAAATACGGCGGTGAGAAACACAAAATACTTTTTCGCGAACGCGATTATCATGGCACCACCATCAGCGCCCTGAGTTCAACCGGACAGTTCGAGCGCAAAAATCAGTACGGCCCGTTCACCCCCGGCTTCGTTGAAGTACCACATTGTTGCGAGTATCGATCGCAATACACGGACGCCAATGGCAAACCATTGCAAGGTCGCGAGTACGGTATTCGCGCCGCAATGGCCATTGAAGAAGTTATTCTGCGAGAAGGCCCAGACACCGTTGGCGGGATAGTGCTTGAACCAATTACAGCGGGCGGTGGAGTCATCCCCCCACCCGAAGGTTACTGGGAAACGGTTCAGGACATATGCAGAAAATACGATATTTTGCTGCATATCGACGAGGTAGTTTGTGGCCTCGGTCGCACTGGAACCTGGTTTGGTTATCAGCATTACGGCGTACAACCCGACATCGTTACCATGGCAAAAGGGGTGGCTTCTGGCTACGCGGCTATCAGTTGTACGGTGACTACTGAGTCGGTATTCGAAGAGTTTATGGATGAACCAGGCGATCGAATGAATTACTTCCGCGATGTGTCTACGTTTGGAGGTTGTACTTCAGGCCCTACAGCCGCTCTTGAGAATTTGCGCATTATTGAACGCGAAAATCTATTAGAAAACGTAATCCATCAAGGCGACTATCTACTCGAATGCTTGAACCAACTCAAAGACAGATACAGCTTGATTGGGGATGTGCGTGGTAAAGGTTTGTTCGCAGGTATGGAACTGGTTCACGACCGCGACACAAAACAGCCTGTAGAAGAAAGCCTGCTAATGAAAATTGCAGCGCACTGCAACGAAAATGGCGTGATGATTGGCCGCACGAATAGACGCTTCCAGGAATACAACAACACCATTGCTCTCAGTCCGGCTCTGATATGCACGCGCGATGATATCGATGAGATTGTCGGAAGTCTGGATAAGGCGTTTGCGAGCCATACTTAGACTCTGGCAAACCTTCACAGCACTTTGCGGCAAGATCACCTCATGCTGCGATGAGTTCATTCCAGCCACGGCTGATTCACAGCGATTCTCTAACGGATAGAATGAGGGTTATCATAAAGTAATTGGAAAAGGTGTTGAATCCGGCACATTTCAATCGGGTGCATCGGTCTACTATTATTAAGGTTGAGCGGGTTAAGAAAATTCGACCGGCTGTTAAGTCAACACGAACATTTGCAAAGGCGCTTAAACGGCTTAAGCTGCGACCAACCATCTTGGTATCAGCGCATAGCCCCATGAAAGGGACGATGAAAGATCTTCAAAAGGCGCTGGATACAAAAGTCGCTTAGAAGAGGCTCGCCACTGTCGCAAAACGATATGAATTTTAAGAAGCAGGCCACACTCTAGGAAAGAAGCGATTATCTGTTGGTGCCTCACCCGGCGCCACAGATACTTCGTCAGGGTTCACAGTAGGATCTGCACCGCTGTGCGGATGCCAGATGGCATCATCGCCAAGCCATCGAGTGGATAACGCCGCACGGCGGCTGGTTTGTGATTGATTGCCGCCCGCCCAGTGCAAAATCCATGAAGAGAACAGCACAACATCGCCGGGTTCTACATCCCAGCCAATAATATCGTAGGCGTCTCGATTAGCCTGTATATCAGGAACTGGCTCAGCCTGTGAGTTACCTGTCCAGGCACTGTTGGGGTGGTCGTCGCGGTTACCAAATACTTCAGCCTGATAATAGGTATCATTTTTGTGCGAACCACGCACAAACTCCATGGCACTTCCGGCAATGGTAGCGGGTGTTAAGGCCAACCAGATTGAGCAGACTTGTTTGCCTAGAAATGGCCAGTACGGAATATCTTGATGCCAGGGTGTGACACTGGCTGTACCAGGCTCCTTCACCAGGAGATGATCAAAGTAAAAGCGAGCAGATTCGCTCTGCATTGCGGCCGCGGCAAGCTCAGCACATGGCGAATTGAACACATAGTTTTTGATGGGCTCGACGGTTTGCCACATATACCGGTCGGTAAACATGCGATCTCTTTCGGCCCCGGGTGATCCGTCGTTAGCCCATTTTCCAGGTGCCTGTAATTGTTGATCGGCAACCGCCAAAAGTTGTTCTATCCAGTTCGAATCAACAGCGTCTCTGACAATGATGACGCCATCATCTTGATAGGCCTGGACTTGTGCCTCGCTAAGTGCAGCCACAATTCAATACCCGCTGTTCCAATCCGGAATGATTACTCCATTTTCCTCAGCGTACTGCTCCCACATCGCTTTCATTGCGTCAAACTGCTCAGGAAATTGATCGGACACATCAAAGCGCTCAGCAAGGTCGATACCAAGGTAATACATTTGCCATTCGCCGGTGCCCTGCGGCTCAAACATTTCCACCAGCGTCCATTCGCCATGGCGAATACTGCGTTTGCCAAACAATTCGAGGCCCAATATTCTATTGGAAGTATCATAGGGCTCGCCTTCAAGCACTGGTGCAAAACTAGCACCCGTCATCCTAACTACTTCCTGGCCCTTAAAGTTATCGCCAGGCTGTTTAATATTAGTAAGCTCCAGCAGGGTCGGCGCAACATCCTTAACGCTGAGCAAGGCATTGCTGATTGCGTTTTCAGTTTGCATCAGCTTGGGATAGTGAACAAATGCAGGAACTCGCGTACCGCCCTGGGTCACGTAAGCTTTATAACCGCGAAACGCTGGTGCGGCTGCCCATCCCCAGCCTTGACCGTACAAAACATAGGACCCCGGCCCTCCCATCGATTCCAGATCAAATTTATGTGAGGCCAATAACCATTCTCTTGCCTTCGGAAAATGTTCTTCAGGAAACAAACCATCAATATCATGGCCTTCTGAACCATTGTCAGACATAAATACAACAATTGTATTGTCTAACTCGCCGGTTGATCGAAGATGATCTAACAAACGACCAGTGTGGCTATCCACTTCATCAAGCATTGCCGCGTAAATCTCTTTTGCGCGAGCGGAAATATCTCGTTGTTCCGCGCTTAGCGAATCCCACGCCGGGGCATCATCCGGACGCGCGCTCAGTTTCGCCAACTCCGGAATTAAGCCAAGTTGAATCTGACGCGCAAGCCTGCGCTCTGCAACCTGCTCGTAACCCTCATCGAACTTGCCTTTGTACTTCGCAATAGTCTCAGCTGGTGCCTGCAACGGCCAGTGCGGTGCGGTAAACGACAAGTATGCAAAGAATGGTTCTTCCTGCTCACCTTCAGAAAGATACTCAAGCATTTGATCTACGTAGAATTCGCTTGAATATTTAAAGTTGTCGGGTAACTCTTCCAGCAATTCACCATCATTGGAGTACTTAGCTTTGCCAAGACTACCTGGTTCATTGTGAAACAAGGCCGCCATGTCTCCGAAGTGCCCGGCACCACCTTGCAATATCGCAAAGGCGCGGTCAAACCCACGATCAGTCGGTCCCTGCCCTTGCTCTAATCCAAGATGCCATTTGCCCGCCATGTATGTTCGATAACCCGACTCTTTAAAGATCGCAGGCAAAGGAGCAACACGTTCATGCAAATAGCCTTCATAACCAGGCTGCCCTTTTTGATTTGGAGAAAGTTCTTCAAACATGTTTCCCAAACCAGCAATATGACTGTCAACGCCTGACAGCAACATGGAACGTGTTGGTGAGCATGTAGGTGCAGTATGGAAATTGGTGAGTTTGATACCGCTGTTTGCCAGCGCATCGATATTAGGTGTTGGAATTTCGCTGCCAAATGCGCCCAACTCAGCAAAACCAACATCGTCGACAACGATCAGTAGAACATTGGGGCGTTTGGTTTTTGGGATCAGCCCATCAACTGATGAGCATGTCGCCAATGCTGCGCAAAGCAGTAGGAGAAAAAACCGGAGGGCCAGAGACCCTCCGTAAAAATCTGCGGTTTTACCCACAGGTCGAGGAAACGTTTAACGTTACGTTCAATTTCTTCCCTAGAAGTTGTAGCCGGCAGTTACACCCCACCATTGTGGAGGTCCGTAAACGGCCGTACCACCGAGGATACCCAGGTCAAGCGCGTATTGCTTGTACTCCTCATCACCCACATTCTTAACCCAAGCGCGCACGTATACCTGCTCTGTCGACCAGGACACACTCGCGTTAGTCACGTTGTAAGCTTCCTGGAAAGCAGCGCCGCCGTTGGTTACTTCCAGATACTGGTCGCCGTAATAGCTGCCATCCACCTGGAATGCCAGGTTGCTGTTACCGATATCAAAGTTGTAACGGAACAGGTAGTTGAAGCTGATATCCGGCGTATTAGGCAGCTCCATTCCGTTTAGGAAATCGACCGGCCAGTCCACCACAAAACCTACGGGTGTGCCCTGTGCCTGAGGGGTTTCTACATTATCCACAGTGGAGTCTTGCAGAGAAACACCAAGAATGATGTCCCAGTTCTCGGTGGGCAGCAAGGTTAGCTCAATTTCAGCACCGGAGTTTTCGGCCTGCGCATTGCTCACACTCGGTGTACCACCAGAGAACGTGAATGCTTGATAGTCGTCGTAGTCATAGTAAAACGCAGTGGCGTTCAATCGCGCACGACCGTCAAGAAAGTCAGCTTTAACGCCAAGCTCAAACGCGTCCAGCACTTCTTCTTCGTGACGAATTTGCTGCAAATTTACGTTGGCTGAAGGTGCGAAGTTACCACCTTTAATTCCTCTATTGTAAGAAGCAAACAAAAGCGTTTCATCGTTGAGCCGGTAATCAATCTGCAAACGAGCGGCGTAGTCACCATAGTCCACGTTATTTTGAGGGTCACCACCAGCCGCCGCAACGGCATTGCCCAAGTTCAACGTTTCTACCGCAACGGCTGTACCATCATTTGCGCCAGTAGCGACATCCGTTACTAAGGCATCAGCCTGGAAGGTAGTCGTGAAGTCCAGATCTTTGTCATCTTGAGAATAACGGTAACCGGCAATCAAGGTCATGGCATCCGTCAGATCGTATTCGAACTGACCGAACACAGACCAGTTGCTTGATTCCAGTAAGTAATCCTGAGCCACTCGCGCATTGACCGCCAGGTTGTTACCCGCCATGTCAAAAAACCCGAGTTCTGCAGCAACGCCACCTACCGGTGCGCCCACCGTAATCACGTCTGCATCCGTCTCCATGTCGAGGAAATACAAGCCGGCTGTCCAGCGAATTCGATCTTTCTCGGAAGACAGGCGAATCTCCTGCGAAATTTGCTCAAAATCCGCAACAGTTGTGAATTCAATAATGGGTGGAGGAATTCCGTCGCCGTCTTCCGTGTAGAACTTGTCGGTCGCCGAATAGTTGGTAATCGAGACCAGACTCAGCGAATCACTCATTTCCCAGTCGAACCGTGCTGTAACGTTCGTGGTATCCCGGTCCATAAAGCCGGCGTAATCCGAGTAGTGCTTAAATGGCTCTGGGGAATCACCAGTAAACGTTGTTCGGCCAGCAGTATCCACTGGTGCAAAGCAATTGATCTGATCATTACAGAAAAATATCGCTGAGGTCGCACCGGCTGGCGCGCCAATCACGTCGGTCACAAAACTCGTGAACTCTGGCGGTACATAAGCATTTGGATCAGCTGGATCACTCGGAGCACCGCCGCCACCGCCGTAGGGTAAGAAGCTATAACCGCCAGTGGGTACGTCACTGTCTTCAGAATACTTGACCATCAATTCCAGGGTTACTGCATCTGACAAGTCGAACTGGAATGCACCGCGTATTGCGAAGCCATCCGAGCCGCCCAGATCCTGACCGCTTGCTGGCGGCAATGCACCGACTGGTACGTCAGTTAGCGCTTGAGGGTAGGTTGCGGATTCGATGTAACCGTCAGACTCTTCGGTGCGAACCGCAAAGCGATAGCGCGCACTGTCTGAGAAGGCCCCACCAATAGCTGCCTCAATACTGTACTTGTTGTAATCCGAATACGTGCCTTCAACATAGCCGTTGAACTCATCGTCGTCCGCGCTATTGGTTACGTAATGAATCACACCACCTGTTGCATTTCTGCCAAATAGTGTGCCCTGTGGACCACGCAATACTTCAACACGTTCGATATCAAACAGCTGACCGCTGATGGCGTTCATGCTTGCCACATAAGAATCATCGATGTAAACGGCGACCGGCGCTTCGTTGTTATCGGTGAAGTTGTTCTGGGATACACCGCGAATATTGAACGTCACCAGATTCGGCGAAAAGCTGGTCATTTGCAGACCGGCAATTTGCTCAGTGATCTCGGTGGTGTTGGTCACACCCAAGGCTTTCATCTGATCACCCGAGAAGGCGGTTACGGAAATACCAACGTCTTGAAGATTTTGTTCACGCTTTTGGGCGGTAACAACTATCTCCTCTAAAACAGAGGCCTGTACACTCATTCCAATGCTGGCCGCAGCAACCGCTGCTGCTAATTTACCGGCCCGAAAAAGACCACCTTTTCGCTTATTGATGTTCATAGTTTGTCCTCGGTGTTCAACCAGACGTGGATTGTTGTTTATTTGATCGACAACGCATGCCGAACCGCATTTTTTTATATGAAAGACCCGTGATTCTGCACGACTCCCCCAGCTTTACGCAAGTTACCAACAAAATGACCGCCCCGGCTTGGTATCGCGTGCAACACGAGTTGTCCGAGAGAGAACCCTTTTTCGGGCTCTGTGGCTTAATGCTCGGCCAGTTGCTGGCCGGCCCGCTCCCCTTCGTGAACAGCCCCCTCCCACATCTGCATTCCCATCAATTCAGCGTGACCGAACGCGATTCTGCCATGCATGTTGCGAATAACATCGCTGGGCGCTGGATTGCCGTCTTTGCCAAAGAAAAAGCCTGGGCCTGTGGCTGCATAGGCATGCCCTTGCCGGTTCACGATAATACCGGCAATGTCGCGCTCGGCATCAAAACCTCCGGCGGCGAACATTTTGGTGAACTGACGTTTTATGTGCTTTTCGATATCGGCATAACTCAGCGAGAACATTTTCATGCGCCCGGCTACGGTTTGCTTATCAATTGGCAGACCTGGCATGCAAAACGAGTTGTACATAGTCAGCATGGTCGGTTTGGCCGGATCCAGCGGCATGGGTTCTTTGCCGTCCAGAATCATTTGCCGCCTCAGCGTGGTGAACCAGCCCATGTCGTCGCCAAACCAACGCACTGAGGCAACACCCAACTTGTCCATAAATTTCCAGTTGGTCAGTGCCACATTCACCATCATCATCGGCGCATGCATAAACTGATCCATCGCCGCGGTGTGCGCTGCTGGTAGATCAGCGACAACACGCTTATTCAGATGCTGTTGGCCGCCCATCATCACATGCTTGGCAGACACTTTGTGCATCTCACCGCCATTGTGATAGATCACATCAACGACTTTAGCGGAATCAGGCGAGCCACGATGCTTCACGTTAACAACCAGAGAATTCAAACGGAAACGAACTTTTTGGTGTCGGCTATCGAGCAAGTCACGATCAACCGGCTTAGAGAGAACATCGGTCAAACTGGGCGAGCGCCCAAAGATGTCAGGTATCAACTCTTTAACAATATGCCTGAACGTACCCGTATTGCCACCCGGCCATTGCGCCAGTATTACATCGTTAGTCGGGTCTCCCATATCTAACTGACGCGCATATTCAGTCACGCCGGGTTGCAGGAAATTCGCGGCCTGCAGCGCAGAGATAATGTCGCCGCCCATACCCATGCCCATGGCGGCTCCAAACGGATTCAGATACTCATGAATCAGTGGGTTGTCCAGTCCCATTTCGTTAACCAGAAACTCCTTGTAGGTCATGGTGTCTAACCATCTGTCCCAATCTTCCCGTTCCGGGGGTTGGCGATAGGTCTCCATCCACAAAAAATCATTCTTGGTCTTCTGATCAATTGGTACGTCTGCGAATCGATTTGACCAGGGGTTCACCGCCATACCATGACCTTCATGGAACCAACCTAAATCGGTCTTTTCCCAGGCCAGGTGCATGGGCGTGTAATTGTCCTGCGGTATTTTTAGGTCCGAGTTGGTGGCTTGTTGCCATTCAAAATGTTGTGGCAGCTTCAACTCATCCCAGATTGGTGAAAACATACCAATTTTCTTCGCCGCGGGTAGCGGCCAGACTGCACCCGTAGAGCCTTGTGGCGCCCACAGCTTATAGCCATCCACCTCTACTTCGTTTTGCCGGGCTTCGCCGCCAAACATATCGTGATTGTCGAGAATCAACACACGCGCTTCGGGGTGCTTTTTGCGATAGGTATACGCGGCGGTGCAACCAGCAAAACCGGCACCCACTACTATTAGATCGTATTCTTCATCACTGTCTTTCGCGCTTTTCAGACGATCAGCAAAATCCTCATTGCGAAAAGTATGGGCCGCGTTGACCTCTGAATGAGTATTGCCATTTGCTTGCGCGTAGTCGCCAATGCCACCAGGACCAGTCCATTTATCGTCAAGACCCGTCAGCGGCAACGGCATGGTATTGCCAAGTTTGAACTTGCCAGACTTGAGTTTTGCTGCGGCTGCAGAAGCGCCGGGTGCTGCGCTTGAGAGCAATGCAGCACCACTTCCGACCAGCGTACCCCCAACAAAATCCCGTCGACTGATTGGCTTCTTTATCGTTTTATCCGAGTCTTGCTTAGCCATGTTTGCGCCCTTTTATTCCATGTCGAACTTGCCAATTACATACATCTCACCGTGAGACCACCACTCGCCGTCTATGTTTTCCCATAAGAACACCATTTTGAAGGTAAACGGTTTTTCTCCTGACTCAGCTGGTGGGGTAACGTGGAAGTTCACCCAGTCCCAGCCGGCATCGCCGTTAAGCACTGTTTCGAAAGACTCGATTCTTACATTTCCGCCAATCACTTCCTCATACACTGGGCGCAATTGCGCACGGCCAATTTTGGTAGAGCCGTCAGGCCCGGTTGAAATGGCCTGGTCAGAATAGAAGCGACGCAGAATAGGCTCTACATCATTGGCTGAAAATGCCGCTTCTTTCATATCGTATTTACTGCGAATGGCTGCTTTAAAAGCAGTCATTTCATCCACAGATGAATCTCCAGACTGTTGGTCTGAGGTTGCTGTACAGGCGACAAGCGCAATGCACATGGCCAGCATAAGACTAGGAATTCGCATAAGTATTCTCCCGTGTTTATCTCACTGTTGTGTGTCGACAGTAAGTCGTATGGCACTTTATAGGTCAGTCGACAAAATATATCACGCGAATTATAGTTACAAGCGATTTTGCCTCTTGCCCAGGATGTGTTCATGCAGTCACTCGCCAGAAAAGGCACAGCCACGCGTCGCGCCGGTGCTCAAACAGCCACAAAACTCATTGCAACAGCACATGATTTGTTGGAAACCCAACCACTGGCCCGATTCACCATGCGCAATATCGCTGAAAGCGCTGGTGTCAGTCTGGCCAATCTGCAGTATTACTTTCCACGGCGCGAAGATCTGGTTCATGCGATGTCGGTTGACCTGGATCAGCGCTACCGAAAGGCGCAAGCAGCAGTGCTAGCAGATATGGATACCGGTTCGCCGCTGGAGAGATTCCAAGCCGTTTTGCGTTACCAGTTGGAAGACATCAGCCTGAAAAGCACGCGTCAGTTCTTTATTCAGTATTGGGCACTGCTCGGATCAATGGACGGGTTCAAAGGTTCTTATCTTAAGGATCTTTACGCGTATGATATTGCGCAAATAACTGAGCATTTGGCTGAGCTGAGACCGGAATTGTCGGAACAGCGATTGATTGAAATTTCCACCTTGATTGCCGCTATGATTGAAGGTTTGATGTTAATGATTGAAGGCACTGAGAAAAAAGCGCCATTGAATACAAAACTAATCGACGCCGCTTTTGACAGCGCACTTGCACTCGCCATGTCGGAATGAAGCAGGAATGAAATTTTCGTTCTGGAAACAACTGAATCAGCCCTTCCCTCAGCGCCGAGCTGGACTCAAATCGCTTATTGATGCGGCCGCTACCGGGTTATTTGTTGCGGCATTCCTGTTTGTGCTGCAGCCATTTGATATGTCGCGCTCTGGAATACCACCTCTTACACACAGTTTGGCCTACGGCCTGGTGACCTTTGTCGTTAACCTGATCTACGACTGGTTCTGTTACAAAGTATTAAAACTCCAAACCGACATAGATTCATGGACGCTTTTGAAATGGTTAACGAATGTAACCGGTCTGATTCTTTGCATCGCAATAGGCAATTTCCTGTATTTCAATTACAGCTTCGACTGGCAATATTTTAATCTTTCGGCCTTTGGCCAGGCTTTATTCAAAACCCTGGTAGTTGGTGTGTTTCCAACAATCGCTTTTGGTTTGATCCTGCAATTGCGGGCTGCGAAAACCAACGTGCAAAGTGCGGCTGAAATTGACAGTTCCACAATATTTAGTAGAGAGAGTTCCGCTGATCCCGAACTTCAAAAGGAAGAAAAACTGCGTTTTGGCAGCCATTCAGCCGATGAAGTTCTAGTAGACGCAAGTGCTCTGCGTTACATAGAAGCTATGCAGAATTATGTTTCCGTGTGCACCATCGAAGATAACAAGATCACCCGACATCTCGTGCGTCAAACCTTGTCCAACGCTGCAAAGCAATGCGCAGGTACAAGAATTGTACGCTGCCATCGATCCTTTCTGGTGAACACCGTACACATCGAAACAGTGTCTGGTAACGCACAAGGCCTAAAGCTCGAGCTAAGCGACGTAGATGATGCGGAGATACCGGTATCAAGATCCTATATCGCTGAACTGCAGCAAATCCTTGAAGCGAACAACTGAAAAATGCTCCGCAAACCTTGCTATTCGTCCCTAAGCGAAGACTTTAATCACAAACGCTTGCTACTCATCCCAAGCAGCTTTTACTAACACCACACACACGCTAATTTTGACCTCGCAGTCTATCGAGGAGAGAGCCTTATGAGCGAGCTTGCTTTCAAGCTATTTTTAGCCATACATATCGTAGCGGGCATGAGCAGTCTGATTCTGTTTTGGGTGCCCGTAGTCGCCAGAAAAGGCAGCATTAATCACCGCAGAGTGGGTAAGATCTATGTAAACCTTATGTGGCTGGTAGTCGCCAGCGCAGCCCTGATGAGCATTATCAACCTGTTCAGCAGTCGAGTTGTGCAGTCCATATTTCTTGGCTTTCTTGCCCTTTTAACGGCCAAGCCGCTGTGGTTGGGCATTGCAGTGCTCAAGCATAAACGCGAGCCTGGTCCTGGTTTTTTACGAACAGGGTTGGCACTAAACGGCACGCTGCTAATAGCCGGCTTGGCATTGATTGCCTTTGGAATAAGTCTGCTTGGCGAAACCGTCGCACTACTGATGATCGCCTTTGGCGCACTTGGAATGCTAGGCTTACCTGACATAATTGCAACGCTTAAATCAAACGTTGACGGTTCAGACTGGCTGCACGCACACATTGGCGACATGATAGTGAGTGGTATCGCCGCACACACCGCCTTCTTCGCCTTCGGGGCGAGTCAGTTCACTGCATCAATATTCACTGGCAACTGGGTGACCGTACCGTGGCTGGCCCCAACGGTGATCGGCACTATCGGAATAATTTACGCGAGAGCAAAATTTCCTGGAACGCCAGCCAAGACGAAAGCGGTGCTGTAGTTTCCCTACAAATATTCCTGGATGCGCTTGCACGCCATTTCAACCAACATTGGCGTCAGCTCTTTTGCCGTCTGGGTTTCGGACCTAGTATGAACCCATCCCAGATAGGTGAAGCTTCGCGCCAGAAAAAATAGTGGTAAGGCATCTACTTGTGATTGCGGCAATGAACGCTTATCACGATACCCGTCAATTAATGCATCACGCGCATCAGAAAAATGATCTTCATCGATTTCGAAATAGAGCGCCGTTGCAATATCAAATAAGTGCCAACCAAAACCGGCATCGTCAAAATCGATCAATCGAACTTTTTCACCATCTACCATGACATTTTCAGCAACGCAGTCAGCATGAATCATGCTGTAGCGAGCGGCGTTTTCCGCGTCTTCCTGGTAGGCTGTTAGATCTCTGTATACAACGTCTCTTGCTTCGAGAAGCAGCGCCCGTTGCTCTGAGCCGAGTGTTTCAAGCTCCCAGAAAGGCCCCCAAAATGGTTGCTCGCCGACCAGTCCGTCTATATTCCACTCATGGCGAGCAAAATCCGCCGGTAAGGCCCAATCAACTGCTTGGTTGTGGAGTCTGGCCATCAGGCTTCCGATTGTGCGGTAAACATTAATCAGCGCTTCGTCACCTTTCATGCTTTCTTCAACGGCACCAAGTTGCTCGCCATCCACCCATTCAAAAACATCTATTTGGCGTGGCTCAGGCACCCCACCCGCCTGCAGCACAACAAAGGGCGCATCATCAATGGTAGGCACCAGCTCTGGCACGAGAACACCCGCTTGCGCGAGCGCTTTCATCCACTGCAACTCTGAGCGCAGCTCGGCATCAGTGTGGTACTCATAGCGATGTATGCGCAGAGCAAAGCGTTCTGATTCGGGCGTTGTGACTTTGAATACGGCGTTTTCGCGGTATTTGATCAAACCAAGCGTGCTTCCCTGCAGCCCCCAATGTGTCAAAGCCGCGTTTGCCAACTCACCCATAGCCGCTGCTTGAGCAGCATCGTCTAATTGATAAAAGTCAGTCATGCGACTTCTCCGTTATGAACCGTTGAATCAAATTGCTGCAAAGCACTCATCCAAAGTATCCAGCAGCAATTCTGCATTATCCTTGGCAAATGGCATGGGCGGGCGCAGCTTCAGAATATTATCATTACTGCCAATTTTGCTGATTAACACACCTCGCTCGCACATCATATTAATGAACTGCCCAGCGACTCCAGCAATCGGCGCTTTTGTAGCGCGGTCCTCAACCAGTTCCATGGCAAAAAACAAACCTTTGTCACGGACATCGCCAATGATGTCATAGCGACTCTGTAAATCTCTTAAACCGTTTGCAACAAAGCCACCTGTTTGCACGGCGTTGTCCAGTAGCGCCTCTTCCTGCAACACATCAAGAACAGCCATACCAACCGCACAGGATACTGGATTACCCCCAAACGTATTAAAGTACATGCTCCACTCACCAAAAGAATCCAACAAGTCCGGGCTAACAATTACACCAGCCAGCGGATGCCCATTGCCCATCGGTTTACCCAAAGTGACAATATCCGGCACAACGTTTTCGCCTTGATGAGACCACCAGTGGTGCCCGGTTCGTCCAAACCCGCCTTGCACCTCATCGGCGATAAACAAGCCACCGGCAGCCCGCACCTTGGCAACCGCTTTTTCCATAAAGCCCACAGGTACATTCACTAGACCTTCGTTGGCAAATTCAGGGCACAATAACAGGCCGGCAAAACCAACTCCTTCGTCTTCGAATTCATCAATAGCCGCTTGCACACGATCGGCGTAATAGTCCGCAAGATCATCGTCCGCCACGCCTTGAACTCCAACATAGGAATCAGGTACAGGAATCCCTTTAACGCGTTTTGTACTTGCTGCGTCTGGCATAAACTCGGTACCTAACTCCGCCACTGCCTCAGTATTACCGTGGTAAGCGCTATTGCTTACGATAATGCCTTGCTTGCCAGTATGGTGGCGTGCCATGCGCAAGGCTTGCTCATTGGCTTCACTACCAGTGCACATAAACATCGCTGAAGAGAGAGAGTCATCAAACAGCGAGGTAAGCCGTTCGGCGTAGTTAACGATATTCTCGTGCAGATACCGGGTATGCGTGTTGAGTGTTGACGCCTGCTGGCTCAGCGCTTCAACAATACGCGGATGGCAGTGGCCTACATGGGGTACGTTGTTGTAAACATCCAGATAACGCCTGCCGTTTGCATCCCAAACCCAAACACCCTCGCCTCTCACCAATTGCAGTGGCTCTTGATAAAACAACGGTGAGTGTTTACCAATTGTTTTGAAACGTCGCTTCAGCAATTCTTCATTGTTCATACAAACATCCAATGGCGACCGATAAGCGCCTCAAGTGCTGCCAGACATGGCCAGCACGGTCTGGCCGGCGCGTAATATGATTTTTCAAACCGGTATGATAGCCTCACAATACTCTTTCATACTAATTTCTTCACGCAGGCCAACTCCATGAAACTGAATCCGAACAACACCTGGCGTCTGGTACAAGAGCGCATGGAACGCGAACAAGATCCGAAAACGCGCCGCAATCTGGAACTAGTGCTGGAGCATATGAAAAGCGAAGCCAAAGGCGATATTGAAGGCGTCGTTGCCACCTTGTGCGAAAGACCTAAGTATATTGCGCACGACATACCCGACGAACCCAGCATGAATCCGAACAGTGACAAAGACGCTGTGCGGGCATTTTATGACCTGACTATTGTACAAACCGGCGCACATCAGCTGGAGTTAAACTGTGATCGAATCATAGCCGATCATGAAGCAGTTGTTACCGAAGGTGTGATGCGCATGGCTTACCCGGGCGCCACACTTGCAGCAATGGGTATGGAAGTGGATGACCCCGATGCTTACTATCTTTACGAGACGAGAATGAGCGTGGTGTGGCCAGTGGACGCTGAATCAGGATTGCTGACCGGCGAAGAGACGTATACAGGTACGGATGGTTTTGCCGGCATCAACGAGCGCAAGATTACTGCCGACGATATAGTTCCACTCACTGTATAATCAAGGCTTTGCTCGCAAAGGAGATAAAATGCCCTTAGCCGTCACCCCAACGACAGCCAGCTGCGGCGCCTTAGTATCTGGCATAGACCTCTCGCAGTCATTATCCAGTGATCTCGTTGCCGAGCTTCGCGCGCATTGGACTGAACATAAAGTGTTAGCGTTTCCAGATCAACACCTAAGCGATGATGATCTGGAGCGGTTCACCTTGTGTTTCGGCGAGTTTGGTGAAGACCCCTTTTTTGGGCATATTGACGGCCATGAGCATATCGCCGCTATTCAGCGTAACGCCGACGAGAAAACGCCCATCTTTGCCGAAGTGTTTCACTCTGACTGGAGTTTTCTCGAAGTACCGCCGGCCGGTACCGTGTTGTACGGCCTGACCATACCGCCAAAAGGCGGCAACACTTTGTTTGCTGATCAGGTGGCCGCTTACGAAGGTTTGCCCGATGCACTTAGAGATAAAGCGGATAAGCTGACGGCCACCCATTCAGCCGAGTTAGGCTACGCACCCGATGGTGCTTACGGCGAGAACGATCAGGATGGCGGCCGTAGCATGAAAATCATTCCCAGCGAACGGGCAAGAGAAAAGCGTGAGCATCCTTTTGTTAGAACTCATCATGAAACAGGCAAGAAAGCCCTGTTTTCGTCCGCTGCGTACATCCAGGGCTTTAGCAATATGGAAAAAGCCGAGAGTGATGCGCTGCTAATGGAGTTCTACGGTCATCAAAGTCGCGAAGAATTCGTGTATTCACATCCCTGGCAAAAAAACATGTTGGTGATGTGGGACAATCGCTCACTTCTGCACGCCGCAACTGGCGGTTATGACGGATATGATCGACTGCTTCACCGCACAACGATTGCTGATACGCGTTTCTGATTAACTGACCCTACCAACTGAGTGATAGCCCAGAATGGATTTAGCAAGATGTTACGACATGGGTCTCGCAGCTGTAATGAAAGCCGCGTTGATCAGTGAAGACATCCAGGTGTTGGATTACACTGGTTCAGGTCATGTGTCTATTGCGGGAGCAGACCACTCGTATTACGTGAAAGTTCCTGAGCAAGAATATCAACGTGCGCGCAAAGTTCTCATCGATTCTGGCTACGAGAAGTACATTATTTAGGGCAATTGTAACGTCCGAAACAAGCAGCACTAAGCAACAAAGCACTAAGCTAGAGCCACACAAAAATATGAAGCGCTATTCCTTTTGTAACACTCGGAAACATCGACATAGAAGCAACTCGGCCTCTTCTTTTATGGCTTTTTTCATGTTCCTTACAAGCGCAGCGCTAGCAGACACTTCTAGTAATTCTGCCAATGCTCTCTCTGATATAGAGCAAACAATGGTAGCCCAGTTGAATGATCGCGAGGCCAAGATTCTGGCTGAGCTGGAAACACACGTGGCTATCAACACAGGTACAGCAAATATCAAAGGACTTGATCAATACCGGGGGCTGCTGGCGGCGGAGCTTCAGCGGCTTGGCTTTCAAACGACTGAGGTAAGCGGTAAAGCACTTGCCATTCTTAGCTGCGAAGGAGGCGAAATTAACGTTGCCCGCCATTTAGTCGCAACTAAAACTGGCAGCAAGAGCAACCGTATTTTGTTAAACGGTCATATGGATACGGTATTTCCAATCACCGACGAGTTTCAATCGCTAGCGGTCGATGAAGACGGCACGATTCGCGGCCCAGGTGTTGCCGATATGAAGGGCGGCATCGTCATTTTGTTAAACGCACTCCGAGTACTTGATGAACACAAGCTATTGAATAACGCGAACCTAACTGTTCTTTTCAATAGTGATGAAGAAATTGGCTCCTTGGATTCTAAAGAGCTGATTGA
This sequence comes from Pseudomonadales bacterium, assembly GCA_045105115.1. Lineage (GTDB taxonomy): Bacteria > Pseudomonadota > Gammaproteobacteria > Pseudomonadales > JAUIET01 > JAUIET01. Next base: position 18,238 of record JBGCDE010000247.1, read on the forward strand.
GCAGCTGGCTGGCGAGCACGACGTCGGCATGGTTTTCGAATCATCACGCAGTAACAAACTTGCCCGAGCTCGCAAAGGCTTAGGCCAGGTGAGGCTTAAAATTACCGGCAGAGAGGCGCATGCCGGTGGCGCACATGAACAGGGAGTATCGGCAAATCTGGAATTGGCGCACAAAGTTGTCGCGATCGAAAAGCTCACCGACTACGAAACAAAAAATACAGTCAATGTTGGAGTGATTAATGGTGGTGAAAAACGCAATACTGTCTCAGGTTGTGCCGACGCCCACATCGATTTGCGCTACTCGAGCCTCGTGCAAGGCGTACACCTGCAGAAAAGCATCCAAGGCATTGCCAGTCAACAGATGATCTCAAACCCACTCTATCCAAACTACCCCACAACAGAGATTTGGTCTGTGCTGCACCGGCCAGCCAAACAAGCTGATGCAAAAGTTGATGCGCTGATTGCAGAGGCAACTGCGATTTCAAAACTCGTTGGCGAACCGATTACCGGCACTTTTTATGCAGGTGGCGGCACAGACGGTTCCATCGCGCAGGCAGCCGGGCTGCCAACTATTGATAGCCTCGGTGTAGATGGAAGCGATACACATTCATCGCGAGAAAAAACAACCGTGGAATCGCTCATGGCTCGCACCAAGCTCGTGACCATTATGCTCGCCAGAGAAATAAACCGGCCAAGGTCAACACCATAATTTAATCGCGACCAGACAATCAGCTTCGAACTAAACCTAAAATACCGGAACACCTGCAAGATAAGGGTGTAACCAGGCCACAACGCCGAATACCACAGCACCAATGACAAGCACTTTGATGTCGCTGATCAGCCCCGGGGCTTCAGGTTTCTGCCATGCACCTTCTCGTCGATTGATAAACAGCATTTGCAAAATTGCCCACAGCAATAAGCCGCCAAACAGCACTACCGATCGGCTATCGCCATTCATAAGTAAATGCGCAATTGACCAGACTACAACGCTGCTCAATTGTGGGTGACGTAAAAAACGCTTGATTGATGTTGGAGGCTTGGAAGCAACAAACAAAATGAGCGCTAACACCATCAGGCCAATACCCACCGATCTCAACGCGGGGTCCGCCATGTAGACCAGTGTTGGCGTTGATGATCTCCAGCCAAATACAATCAGTACCAGTGCGATCAGGAGCAGCACTGAAAAGCTGCCCATGTACCCCCCCTCACCAAGAGCACCTTTCCAGGACTGCTTTAAGCCAGGCATAAGCGATGGCACGAAGTGCACGAAAGACCACAGAAGCAAACCTGAAATCAGTAAACCCATACCACTTCCCCACCGTCGTTTTTCTCGATGTTACGCGGCAATGCCATAAAACTCTAGAAGTACCGCCCTCAAATACAGTGTTCAACTGCTCACCATGGCAATATTTTTACAGCTTGTGCATACTCTCCCTATTCTGAAAACAATAAATGTGAGAATGCGCTGTGTCGAACGAAACCAATAGTTTGTCTGTAGACGTTAATAGCCCTAATTCACTGTTTGCAGCGATATATCTCAGTGTTATTGGCGCAGCGGTTTTTATTGTGCAACCAGGCTTTGTTCAGGGCCTGGTCGAAATTTACAGCTTCTCTGAGCAGCAGGCCGGTTACATCGCGTCAGCGGAAATTTGGGGTCTGGCTTTGACCACTGTGTTGTTGGCACTGGGTGGCCACCGAGTGAGTTGGCGACTGATTCTAAAGGCCTCGATTATCGTGTTTGCGCTGGGTAATTTCGCTTCATTGTTGACGCAGGATTTCACACTTTTTAGCAGCATGCGTTTTCTGGCGGGCATGGGTTCCGGAGGTTTGGTATCACTCACCTTCACTATTATTGGGCTAACAAAGCGTGCTGACCATAATTTTGGCTATTTGATTATGGGGGTTCTTACCTACGGCGCGCTAGGTCTGTGGATAATGCCTTGGGCTCTTGAAACAATAGGCATGCATGGAATTATTATTTTCTTTGCACTATTTGGTCTCAGTGGCTTGCCATTTGTGGCGCACACTCCCGACTCAGGCCAAGAGCAGTTGCAGGTTGAGGCCGATGCGATAGATCTTTCTGGCATGCTTCGCTGGTTCGCCATCGTGGCGATGTTCACTTACTTTTTTGCACAAGGTGTGATTTGGGCTTATCTGTTTCTTATTGGTCTGAATGGCGGCGTCAGCGAACAAGGCGTTGCCAATGGCTTAATGCTGTCGCAATTTCTGGGTATTGCTGGTGCATTTATTCCAGCGGTGCTAGGTAATCGCTTTGGACGAATCGTACCACTAACGATTGGAATAATTGGCGGGTCAGTTGTGTTGTATGCCTTGTACGGCGAGTTCACTGCGATGATTTATGCCGTCACAGTGTGCATATATAATTTTTTCTGGAATATGACCCACCCCTTCTTGCTGGCGGCTATGGCGAGCTTCGATCAGCATGGTCGCGTGGTTGTTTACGCAGTGGCGGCTCAAATGCTGGGGCTTGCCGTTGGACCTGCTTTTGCGGCCACGCTGCTTGAGGGCGGTGATTTTGCACGTGTCATTACCGCCGGTATTACTATTTTCATTGTGTCCTGGTTATTAATTTTAGTGCCTTTAGTAAGCCATAAACGTCAATCTGTTGGGCACTGATGCTTTGGCAAAAATGGAATCAAGCTATGCAGGTCTGGACCTTACAAGGAACTTCGCCAACGCTTAGTCAAGGCATTCGATTGCTGGTTGTTGGTTCAATTGTGCTGGCGCTGCATGCCTGCAGTGGCGGCGGTGGCTCAAGTCCCGCAGTCAATACGCCAACACCGACGACTACGAATCCACCTGCTTCAGATCCTGAAGCCGCTTTTGGCTTGCTCATGCGTGAAGCTCTGCAAGCGCCCGCGTTCGCTATCAGTCCAACGGCAAATGCAGAGGTTGAACTGTTCAACGCCTTTCCTTCATTGAACGCTGATGGCGCTGTCTTTCTTAGCTCTATCCCAGGTACAACTGATCTTGCGGTAGTCGAGCAGGCAGGGCGAGTTATTCGGTTTGATCCGGCAAACGCTGGAAATTCTGAAGTAATGCTGGATATCTCGGCCCGCCGCCCAATGCGTGCCAACGAGGAAGGCTTGCTTGGCCTCGCTTTTGATTCACAATTTGCCAGCAATGGCAGAGCCTATGTGCATTACACAGACCATGAGCCCAGACGTTCCGTTCTGTCCAGAGTGCTGCGCCTTGCAGGCACAGGGCAACTAGACCCTGGTAGCGAACAAGTGCTATTGGAAGAAGGCCAACCTTTCTCAAACCACAATGGCGGCATGCTGGCCTTTGGACCGGACAACATGCTGTACATGGCATTGGGTGACGGTGGCTCAGCCAATGACCCGCAAAACAACTCACAACGCTTGAGTAATTTACTAGGGAAACTGCTAAGAGTGGATGTTTCCGACACCGGGCTGACTATTCCAAACGATAATCCATTTGTGACGCAAGCAGGCGCACGCGGCGAAATCTGGGCCTATGGGCTGCGCAACCCATGGCGCTTTTCATTTGACCGACAAACCGGCGATTTGTGGCTTGGCGACGTTGGCCAGAACTCCAGAGAAGAGATCGACATTATCACTGCCGGTGGCAATTACGGGTGGCGGGTATTTGAAGCCAATGAACGGTTTGACGACAGCGCCAACAGCTTACCCGATTCAGCGTTCACGCCGCCTGTTTTCAGTTATGGTCGTGACAGTGGTTTCTCAGTAACCGGTGGTTATGTTTACCGAGGCAGTGCGGCACCTTCTCTAAGCGGGCAGTATATCTATGCCGATTTTGGTGGCGAAGTATGGGCGCTGGAATACGATGGCAATCAGGTAAACAATAATCGAAGTATCGGCATACTCAATTCGGTATCGTCTTTTGGCGAAGACGCCAATGGCGAGTTGTTCGCAGTATCGCTGGGTGGTGAAATTTTTGGCTTTCGCGAATCAGGTGGCTCAGGCGAATTGGCTGCACCTGAGCTGTTGTCAAACACGGGGCTGTTTGCTCAGCTGGGCACACTGACTCCGGTACAAGGTTTGATCGAATACGACGTCAACACAGAATTCTGGAGTGATGGCGCGGACAAACGCCGATGGATAGGCATTCCGGATAACCAACAACTGTCATTTAGCAACAGCGAACCATGGACCTTCCCGGTCGGTACCGTGGTGGTAAAACACTTTGAAATAGAACTGCAGGAAGGCGTACCAGAGAGTGCAGAACGGCTGGAAACGCGCGTTTTGATCAATACTAGCAATGGTTTTCAGGGCTATGTGTATCGCTGGAACGAACAGCAAACAGACGCTGTTCTGTTAACGACAAGCGAGCAGGAAACGCTGCAAATTACGACGAGTGATGGAAGTCGCACGCAAACATGGCACTACCCCTCACGAGCTGAGTGCCTTGCCTGTCACACTACTGCTGCAGGCGAGGTGTTAGGTGTTAATACGCGTCAAATAAATCGCAATTTCGCATATGCCGCAGCCGATGACAATCAATTACGAAGTTGGAACAATATTAATTTGTTCGACAGCTCCCTAAGTGACTTTGATCAACTGGATCGAATGGTTGATGCACAAGACCCATCCGCTGATCAGGAATTACGTGCGCGCGCCTACCTGGACACAAACTGTGGCCAGTGTCACCGACCCGGTGGCGCGGCAGGAAGCGCACTGGATTTTCGCTATGCAACATCAAGCAATGATCTTAATGCCATTAATACAGAGCCACAGTCACCGGGCGCCTCTCCGTCAGATCGTTTGATCATTCCTGGTGATCGCGAGGCTAGTGTGATTTGGCAGCGAATGAATAGTGTAGGGGCGGACAGAATGCCGCCATTAGCCAGCAACAGAGTTGATAGCGAAGGTGCTGAGCTGATTGGCGCATGGATTGATTCTTTGTGAGCAAGGCTTACGTTGGCGCTCGCTGTTCTATTGCTTGCTGAAATTGAACAAGCTCACGAGCCTGATCGAGATGCAGTAATTCGGTCATCGCGCCATTCACCGTAATAACGCCCTTGCCTTTATTTTCCGGCAATGCGAACGCAGCAATGACCTCTTTTGCATGCGCAACAGCTTGCTCGGATGGCGCGAACACACGGTTTGCGAGATCAATCTGGGATGGATGAATCAGTGTTTTGCCATCAAAACCCATCGCTCGTCCCTGTTCACATTCTGATGCAAACCCGGTTTCGTTCTTGATATCGTTATACACACCGTCCAAAGCCACGAGGTCAAACGCCCTGGCGGCGAGCAAGGTCAGCCCCAGTGCAGTTTGCATTGTGCTTCTGCTTGGGTCTGGCTGTGAGCGCAATTCCTTGGCCAGGTCATTCGGGCCTAACATAAAGCCCGCCAAGCGAGTGGCTTGCGCTTGCGCTGCGATCTGCTGAATATTCAGTATCGCCAACGGCATTTCAATCATTACCCACAGCAAAAAAGTGGCCGGCGCATCCGCGCCCGTCAATAATGCGTCCAGTTCTACGATGTCTTGCTCGCAGGTAATTTTTGGAACCAGTACGCCATCGGCTCCACTGCGAACCGCCATTTCAATATCCAGACTGCCCCACTCAGTGTCCAGAGCATTGCTTCTTACTACCACCTCGCGATACCCATAGGCTTTCTCTTGTATCGCCACCTGCACTTTATCTCTGGCTTCGTGCTTTGCATCGGGTGCCACAGAATCTTCCAGATCAAGAATAATCATGTCGGCCGCCAGACTCCGGGCTTTCTCCAGTGCGCGTGCATTAGCGCCCGGCATATAAAGACAAGACCGACGAATTCTGGGCTGGGGTTTTGCAGACATACTTCTGGCACCAATCAGTAAGGAAAAAGCGTGTGGCAAATACTAAACGATCGGGTAAGGAAAACAATGCGTCGATTCTTGTGGCCTGAAATTACGACTTAAGCCAGCACAATGCCACAAAGACTGTTGATGCCATGCAAGTGCGGTTATCATTGATCGATTGGATAGTCATGCAGTACCACTTAATACATGACGAAAATGAAAACAGAACGGAACACTCTATGGTCAGCTTCACATTAAACGGGCAATCAGTCACAAGCGAAGTCAGTGATGACACACCATTGCTGTGGGTGGTTCGTGACGAATTCAAACTAAAAGGTTCCAAGTTCGGTTGTGGCGCCGGTTTGTGTGGTGCGTGCACGATGCATATTGACGGAAAGGCTCAACGTAGTTGCGTGCTGCCCGTTGCCGCTGTTGCTGGCAAAGCGGTTACTACGATCGAAGGTTTGGGCACACCCGAAGATTTACACCCTCTTCAACAACGCTGGGCAGAGCTAGGTGTTCCACAATGCGGTTACTGTCAGTCTGGTCAGATAATGTCAGCCGCCGCGCTACTGAGCAACAATTCTGATCCAAGCGAAGAGCAGGTAGAACAAGCAATGGCAGGCAACATATGTCGCTGCGGCTGTTACCCCAGTATCAAGCAAGCCATTATGGATGTGGCGGCCCTGCCTGACAGTGACAACAGTGGGGTTGCTTACTACACGCCCGGCTCAAACGGACGGGAGGCATAAGCATGACTGATTCAAAACAAGTCAAGATAGTTGAAAATACATTGAGTAGCGCTAGCCGCCGCGAGTTTTTGCGGCGCTCTGGAATAGTCGGCGGCGGATTGTTTGTGGGCGTGTCATTGAGCAGTTGCAGCGACGTAGGTCCGGCAATTGAAGCCAGCAAAGGTCGCTTCACGCCAAATGCTTTTCTGCAAATTAGCAGCGACGGTGAGATATTTTTTCATAATCCGCGTGATGAAATGGGCCAAGGTGTCTATATGGGTTTAACCACACTAATCGCTGAAGAGCTGTATACCCACTTTTTGTTTATTCTTTTCGTTATTGTTGACGCACACCCGGATTACGCAGCGCCCAGCTCGGGTTTTCAGGCAACCGGCGGCAGTGGCAGTGTTCGCGACCATTACCTGCCCCTTCGCCAGGCAGCGGCCAATGCTCGAGAATTATTACTGCTTGCCGCCAGCAACACATTAGGGGTTGATGCCAAGTCGCTAAGGATAGAAGACGCCAACGTTGTTCATGGCGATACCAAACACTCAATTGGTCAGTTCGCGGATGCCGCCGAAGCCTTACCGCCGCAGGAAGCTGCCACCCTGAAATCAGCAGACCAGTTCCAATTCATTGGTAAAGAGATACCCCGAATTGACGCCGTTGCAAAATCCACCGGAACCGCACCCTACGGCATAGATGCGGACCTAGAAAACTTGCACAGAGCTGTAGTTCGCCACTCACCCGTACCCGGCGGCAAAGTAAAGTCTTTTGATGGCAGCAAGGCAAAAGCAATACCGGGCGTAGTGGACGTTATCGAAATACACTCAGGTGTTGCCGTAGTGGCAGACCATTATTGGCCCGCAAAAAAAGCAGCTGCGCTGATTGATATTGAATGGGAATCACCGAAAGAGTTACTGGGTGTATCGTCGGCTAGCATACGCGCCGATTATGAGGCTGCAATGCGCAGTGACGAGGGCGAAGTATACGTAGAGACCAATGACGCTCCGGCAAGCAACGCGGCTGAGCACACTATTGAAGCTGATTATTGGAGCCCTTACCTCTCGCACTCCCCCATGGAGCCAATGAATGGAACCGTGCACATCCAGGGTGACACAGCCGAGGCCTGGGCGGGCAATCAAGGTCCTATTTCGGTACAAGGCATGGTCACGCGCTACGCCGGTATTGATGCCGATAAAGTCACGGTACACGGCTTGTTTTCAGGCGGTGGCTTTGGGCGTCGCGCGTATGTCACGCACGTAGGCGAAGCGGCCGCACTCGCACGTATCACTGGCTTGCCGATTCAAGTCATTTGGTCACGAGAAACAGATACTCAAAATGGATGGTTCCGACCTGCCAGCCTGGTCAACATCAATGCCAGTGTCGATGCCGATGGCATCATCAACGACTGGCAGGCCAAACGTGTGGGCGCCAACATCACGCCTGAAATGGTAGCGCAGATACTGCCGGTTGTGATGCCATCCGCCCCTCAGGGCGTGGTTGATTTTATGAGCGGTGCGGCTAAAAGTGCTCACGATGGCTGGATAGTGGACCACAGCAGTTTGGAAGGTTTGTATGACGACTACGACTGGCCAAATAAAAAAATCACGCACAAATCGTTTAACCATGGCATTCCAACCTTGTTCTGGCGCTCAGTTGGTCACTCCTACACAGCGTTTGCCAAAGAATGTGCTGTCGATGAGCTTGCCGTGCAGGCCAGTATCGACCCAGTCGATCTCCGACTGCGCAATTGCAAGAACAATCCGCGCCTGGCCAATGTAATCCGCCGTGCGGGCGAAGTGTATGCACAAGGCGCCAGCGAAGATTCTCGTTTTCTAGGCTTCGCAGCGCACACATCATTCCAGTCGCATGTCGCACAAGTCGCTGAGGTGTCGGTGGAAAACAACGCCATCAAGGTGCACAAAGTGACCTGCGTGGTTGATTGTGGTGTGGCAGTGAACCCGCAAATTGTACGTGATCAAATGTCCGGAGCGATTATGTTCGGTCTAACCGCCGCACTGTACGGTGAAATCGATATCGTTGATGGCGCGGTGAAGCAAAGCAACTTTCACGATTACCCCATATTGCGCATGACAGAGGCACCAACAGTAGACGTTATTATTATTGACAGCGTTGAAGCGCCTACCGGTGTGGGTGAGCCTGGTCTTCCTCCGATCGGACCGGCTGTTGCAAATGCAGTGTTCCGCGCAACAGGACAACGCTTAAGAGACATGCCATTACGACTCGCTTAGCCGGTAATTAGCTGTGCAATTGAGTAAGTACTCCTTCCTGTAAGACGTCTTCGCTGTACGCCTTACGGGAGAACACTTCCCGCACCATAGGCGCAAAGTGTTCCAGGTCATGACTAACAAAATCGGGGTCAAACGACGCCTGATCCCAACGCTCGCAGAAAGATTCGCATAAGCTGAAACAAGGGTGGTCTTTAAACTCATCTCGTGCGTTGCGGTCCCAGCCGTAATGATGGGCGTAATAAACCATTTGAAAAATACCGTGGTGCTCCACTACCCAGCTAACATCCCATCTTACAAACGGACGGATAAGCTCGGCCGCAAATCGATCATGGTTTTGCGGCGCAAGACCATCACCTATATCATGCAGTAGCGCGCCAACAATCCAGTCGAGATCAGCGCCGTCTGCTTCCGCTCGTGTCGCCGATTGCAGTGAGTGCTCAAGCCGGGTAACCCGATAACCCTCCAGCGTGTTCTCACCGTGACGCCGTAACTCTTCAAGAATGCGCTCCGCGGTTTGCGAATGGTAGTCAGCCTCGAATTCATGCAGCAGTAAATAATCTTCCTTGCTGCCGTCTTTCATTTGGGTAAACGAAACAACTTTGCTCATGCTACAGTCCTCAATACGACGGTTCTGAACCGTCCAGGCCAAAATCAGGCCAGGCCCCATGTACATAGGTTTGGCAGTTGCCGTAGCCAATGCCACCACCAACAGGGTCGTGTACCTTAATCATGCAGTCTCTAAATTGTGAATATCGCTCTATCACGTTTTCAGCCGACGCATCTTCTACATAATCGCCATCAACAAACTGCTCACCTCGCCAACTACCGTGATGATGACCATCACCACCATGATAGTGACCAGCACCGAGATAAAAACCAGTTTCGGAGAGTTTTTCAAAACTCATTGGGCGCTCGCTGCCATCGCGCATCTGAAACAAAAACTCGCCGCCTTGCAAACGCTTACTTGGAGACGCGAATCGTAAAGAAGGCGTCATACCAACAATCATTTCGGTTTGACCCGTCTCGTTTTCAATACCGCCTTGCACTTTTTGATGCAAAAAACCTTCACCGGAAAATTGCAGATAGTAGTGATGAAATGCGTAGCGACTGCCGTCTTCGCGAAAGAAAAGTATTGGGTTCCATATCGCCAAAGCCTTGGGGATGTGCTGATGGAAATCGGGTTCCATGTCCGTAGCCGGCATACCTACTGATGGTCTGATACCCCATGATTTATCCCGCGTTGACACCCACTCGGCAGGTTTGATCTGTGTGCGCACGCCTTCAATTTCCAACCAACCGCTGGCGGTGCCAGTTTGGTGATACCGTATTTGGTCGGTCGCTTTGCGATAGCCGTGCATATCACGCCTATCTTCTCGCTCCTCGACAACACAAGATGCTGCGGATTCAAACACAATATCGAACGCAATCGCTTGCTGATCATTGGCCTCAAGAGACACTCGAATCTTATTCAGCGGCTCCAAAATTTCGTATTTGATGGGCCCGGCATTTACGCCGTCAGCATCTGAACTGAGTGCGCGACTTGCGCGAACAACCCATTGCTCTTTTCCACGCGCTATACCCGCGTAGGCATCAACCACATTACGATTCGTGTATTTACCAAAACCAAACGCAATTTGCAGAGAGCCATCGATGGCCGCCGCCATGCCACATACTTTCTCCGCCCACGCCGGGTCACTTTGTCCGACGCTGGAGAAGGTTTCTATTACTTGGTGATTAAATTGTTCGTCAGCCGGCAGCAGTGGCCCAATTGATCCGCTCATGTGCTGTCTCGCCTAACCCTGCCCCTGCTCTTCGTAAAATGCTCGCAGCACCACAGGACTTTCCGGCAGAGTCGAACCACCGTCAACAATGATGGTTTGACCAGTGATGTAGGAGGCCTCATCGCTCGCCAAAAACAGCATGGTATAGGCGATGTCCTCAGGTTTACCTATCGCACCGTTTGGAATCAGCGACGCCATTTCTTTAAGCTCTTCGTCGTCCGCTAAAAGGCCCATGGCTTGCGTCATAATATAGCCAGGCTCAACGCCATTGATGGTGATGTTTTCACGGGCTAACTCCAATGCTGCGGTGCGAATAAAAGCATTCATGCCACCTTTGGACGCCGCGTAGTTTGAAGTACCCGGCATCGCGACTGTCGGGCCGGTAACCGAGGACGTTAAGATGATACGCCCACCGCCCTGCTTGCGAAAATACGGCAATGACTCTTGTGTTAACCAAAAGCCCGCTTTCATATTGACCGCAAGCGTCTGATCTAATACATCGTCTGGCATCTCGGCAACACTGTGCATTGGGAAAATGGCCGCATTATGAATTGCGATATCCAGTCGTCCCCACTTTTCAATCGTTGCCGCAACCAACTTCTCGATCTCTGATCGCAGACCTACATCGCACTGCACCAGCATAGCAATGCCACCCGCCGCGTTGATATCATCCACTGTCTGCTGGCCATTTTCGGCCGTTCGGGTTGCAACAACCACTTTCGCGCCAGATTGCGCAAACACTTTGGCGATGCCTTCACCAATGCCCTGACCTGAGCCAGTGACTATGGCGACACGACCATCTAGATCTACTTGCATTGTCATATTCGTTTCTCTTTACCTTAATGAATCAGGAGAACAGTTAGCACGTTCAACGAAGCTATCAGCGCTATACCAAGGCGTCAACAATCAGGAACAGTACTGACGGTGCCAGCAAGCAGCCAACGCCAGTATAAAACGTTGCGGTCATCGCACCATAGGGTACAAGCTTGGGATCTGTTGCAGCAAGGCCGCCAGCAACACCACTTGTGGTTCCCATCAAACCGCCGTAAATCATTGCCGAATGTGGATTGTTCAAACCAATCAATGGCGCCACAAATGGGGTACCAACCATTACTAATACAGATTTAATCAAACCTGCGCCAACACTAAGCGCTATCACCTCAGAACTGGCATTCAGCGCAGTACCTGTAACTGGGCCAACGATATACGTTGCCGCACCGGCGCCGATAGTTGTAAGTGATACGCTGTCGGTGTAGCCAAACGCCAACGCCACCAGGGCACCCACAACAAATGACAAGACCACGCCGAGAATAATAGACAGTACGCCAACGAAGCCAGAGCGTTTTATTTCCCGCAAATCAGCACCGTAGGCCGTGGCGACAATGGCAAAGTCGCGAAACATGGCACCACCCAGAACACCAACGCCCGCCAACAAGCTGATATCAGCAACACCCTTGCTACCGCCTGTTGCGGCACCCGCCACATAGGCCAACACCAGCCCCAAAATTATCGCAATCGCTGAGCCATGAAACCGGCCATTAGATAACTTGTTGGATGCGTAATAAGAAAGCCAGGTTAGAACGCCAACGAATACGAATGCGACAATCAATGAATTCTTTGCAAATACCTCAGAAATAATCGCGTCCATTATGGGTCACCACCTTCATCAAGTGACAAACGGTTTTTACCCATTCTCGACAAAACCGGAACCATCGCAAAAGACAAAAGCACCGCCAATACCCCTGCCAACACTGACACCCAGCCACTGTTAATTGCCGCAAACACATTTTGCTTGGCGGCCATGGCAATCACTATCGGTATATACATAGCGCTCCAGAACGTGATGCCTTTGGACGTCTCAGCGCTTAACTCAAATTTTCGGCCACTGGCATTGTGAATCAAGATTAGCGCCAGCATGGCAATACCAACACCACCAACATTGGCGCTGATGCCAATCATTTCTCCAATTAACTTGCCTGATATTGTTCCTATCAACAAACAGGCACTGAGTAAGGCAACGCCGTAGACAATCATGCAGTCTTTCCTTTTAGCGCATCGGGCAGCACATCAATATTCCAGCGAGCGGCCTGCTCATAGGCATAGGCGATTTGCAGTACTGAAAAATCTTTGTATCTTGGCCCGATAATTTGTAATCCCATTGGCAAGCCGTTCGCTCCAAACCCGGCTGGCACGTTAATGACCGGACACCCGGCAAGGGTGCCAGGTATCACCACTTCCATCCAGCGATGGTAGGTGTCCATGGTTCGGCCATTAATACTTTTGGGCCAATGGATATCGGCATCGAATGGGAAGACCTGGGCGCTAGGCAATACCAGAAAATCATACTGTTCAAACGCTTGCTGCACTGCTGCATACCAGCGCGCTCGTCCAGCTGATGCGGCGTATATATCCAGCGCCGTTAGATCAGCTGCACCTTCTGCTTCCCATACCGCTTCTGGCTTGAGTTGCTTACGAAGATCTTTATTTTCATACAATTCGCCCATTCTCCCCCGGTTTAACCAATGGCGGAACACAAGCCAGATCTGCCATAGCTCTGACATGGAGAAGTCTACCTTGGCATTCTCAACTGTCGCGCCAAGCGTTTCGAAATTCGACAACGCCTTTTCAGACAGCTCAAGCACCTCATCTTCCATCGGCAAGTAACCCGAGAAATCACCAAGCCATCCTATTCGTGCCTCTTTGAAATCCCGCTCCAATGGCTTTTCAAATTGAGCACTATCCATTGGTAGCGAACTGGGTGAGCGAGCATCATGACCAGCCATTGTCGCTAACAAACGAGCTGTATCGCTGACATTGCGTGCCATGGGGCCGTTGCACGGTAACTCTTCGATAAATGATCGCGACAGCGGCACAAGACCAGGTGTTGGGCGGAAGCCAATAACGTTGTTGTACCCGGCCGGGTTTCGCAACGAGCCCATAAAATCGCTGCCATCTGCGATCGGCTGCATTCTCAATGCCAGTGAGGCAGCCGCTCCTCCGCTGCTACCGCCTGCCGTACTTTTACCATCGTAGGCGTTTTTTGTAGCACCGAATACAGGATTGTAACTCTGGGAACCAAGACCAAATTCAGGCACATTGCTTTTGCCGGTAACAATAACGCCGGCTTGTTTCATTCTAGCGATATGAATGGAGTCATCTTTAGCAACGTTGTCTCGAAAAATAGGTGATCCATTGCTGGTCACAAAACCCTTTGCATCGGCCAGGTCCTTAATGGCAACCGGGAAACCATGCATCCAGCCGCGATACTCACCGCGCGCCAGTTCGGCGTCGTACTCTTTTGCGTGGTTCATTAACTGCTCGGGATCAGCCAGCGATACCAAGGCATTAAATCGAGGATTAAAGGATTCTCGTTGCGCTAGATGAGCTGCCATAACTTCCAGGCACGACACTTCGCGTTGCCTGATGGCTTGAGATAGACGCAGCGCAGTCCAATACATGGGATTTTCGCGAAGTCTGGGTGGCTTCCCCATAGCGGTGGCCGCTTTCGCTTGCATACTGAGCGCGCCCGCAGCGCCCAAAACGGCCGTATTTCTGAGTACGTCTCTACGACTAAAACCAGATCCTGACACAATATGTCCTCATGTGTTTGTGCCGACGAGAAGATCAACTTAGACTGGCCACTGCTTTAATTGCTTGCCAGGCCGTGCGTGAACCCTATCGAATTCACACCAAAATTGTCGCCGCGCTTTATTGTTTATGTGCGCAATTATTTACTGGATTGCAACATCGACCCAACCCCCGTGTTTGAGCACTGCGGCGTTAATGATGTCACTGATTCCGAGCACGCGGTGCCTCTGCCGACTCAAAAACTGATTGAGCTGATCGATCATGCAGCCGTTGCCAGCGAGGATAGCCTTCTCGGCTTCAACATGGCAACTCATTTCCATTATGAATCCAGCGCGTTGGTAGTGCTCGCAATGCTGGCGGCACCCAACGTTGCCGTGGCGTTAAAAACCCTCAGTCATTTTGATCGCTACGTGGATACAGGCATTACCACGTCGTATGAATTCGGTAATGAGCGCTCTGTGTTTCGCGCAGAATTGCTCGGTGTTGATAGCACGCTGACGAGCCACCTGAACGAGTATCTGTTGGCATTTACTGTGCACGCATTGAATACGGCAACTCGGCAACAGATGCCTATTACTGAAGTGCACTTTCAACATCAACGTGAGGGTGGAATCGAAGAGCTGGAAACATTTTTCGGCTGCAAGATTAAGTTTGCTCAAAAAAACAATCGCCTGTTTTTTGCCAGCAGCTTTCTAAAAGAACCATTGTTCACCGGCAATGAACTGCTGTTTGAGATTCTGCAGAATGCTCTGAAAACCTATTTTTACGCCGAGTCTCGCGAAATGGGGTTTGTCGATTCGGTATGTCGTGAGCTGATTATCAGCGCCGAGCGCCATGACGAAGAGTCGATAAACAGCAAAACAGACACCCTGGAACATGTGGCTGAAAAATTGGCCATGTCCACCCGAACGCTCAGACGCAGGCTCAAAGACGAGGGCTACACATTTCAGGAAGTTAAGAATCTGGCCCGTGAGAGACAGGCGAAACATTTTTTGGGAAATACTCGAATGACGCTGGCTGAAATCGCCTACTCGATTGGCTTTTCCGAGCTCAGCGCCTTTAGCAGGGCGTTCAAGCGCTGGACCGGCAACACGCCACAGGAGTACCGCACAACTGTTCGTAAATTGATCACCGCGTGAGCACTTTCAATTAACTTTTCTACAGTGGCTATACAGCGACTGTTTGGTCAATAATTTGGCCTTCATGGTCAACAGAATAAAGGCCTCTGATGGCGTACTCTATCACCTGCGCTAAAAACCATCGCAATGCTGCGCCTGGGCCCACGCTCATGCGGACAGTAGGCACGATTATAACGACAACAATCTAAACAACCGCACTTCCTGCTATGGAGTTAAAAACTATGCAAACGCGTTTCAAATTACGGAAACTCAGCACTGCCCTGGTGGCGCTGGGCGTTATTTCTCAAGCAGCCAGCGTTCAGGCAGCCATGTTGGAGGAGGTGGTCGTTACAGCCCAGAAACGCGAGCAGGGTGCCAATGATATCGGCATCACTATGAATGCGTTCAGCGGTGATTTGCTGCGTGACCTCGGCGTAGTGACTGCGGAAGATATCGCGGTGATCACACCCGGGCTAACCGTTAACGAGACTGCGGCCACTGGCGTTCCCTTGTACACCATTCGTGGTGTTGGCTTCCAGGATTACTCAACCGGTGCATCTTCAACCGTTGGCTTGTATTTCGATGAGGTGGCCATCCCATACACGGTCATGAGTCGCGGAGCGATATTTGACGTGGCACGTGTTGAAGTTCTAAAAGGTCCACAGGGCGACCTGTACGGGCGGAACACTACGGCCGGACAAATTAATTTCGTCAGCAATAAGCCGACCGACGAAGTCGAGGGCGGTGTCACCGTCGGAATCGGTAATTACGGGAGTTTTGATTTCGAAGCGTTTATAAGCGGCCCCCTGTCTGATTCGGTCAATGCCCGTGTGGCGATTCGTTCGGAGCAGTCAACCGAAGGCTGGCAAAAAAGTTTGACCAGGGATGACGAGCTGGGCGAAAAAGACATCAGTGCGATAAGAGCCCTGTTTGATTTCGAGTTAAATGAAAATGCCAATCTGCTACTCAATATCCACTACGTGGACGATGGTTCAGATAACAAAGCAAATACGGCCTACGACGGTACTCTGATTGGTCAAGGACCTTTCAGCAGTCCTTACACCGCTTTAGCGGATTATATTATTCCAGGTGGGGCCAATTTTGGCGAAACGCCACCGTGGTACTCAACAGGTAATAACGAAGCAGCTGACTGGACAAATAGTTACACCAGCCTGACTGGCGAAGTATTTGATTTACGACCCAAGCGCGACAACCAGCTGTTTGGCGCATCAGCACGTTTAGAGTGGGACTTTGGTGAAGTAACCCTGGTCAGTACTACCGGCTTCGACAAGTTCGAACGCGTTGAGTCTAACGACTGGGACGGCGGCTTCTACAACGATTCTTCAAACATAAACACGTCTGAAATTAACGTTTTCTCTCAGGAAATTCGCATAAGCGGTGGCACGGATGAATTGTCATGGATTGGTGGCCTGTATTACTCAAAGGATGACGTAGACGAGTACTACCACTACTTCATGTCTGATTCAGTATTCGGCATTGGCTCAATACCGTTTGGGGTAGGCTTGTTTGCCGCGACTCCTATTCGAGAACTTGATACCAAATACACACAAGACACCGAGTCGTTTGCAGTATTTGGCCACGTCGAATGGCAATTTGCAGAGCGCTGGCGCTTAACTGCTGGTCTGCGTTACACCGACGAAGAGCGTGATTGGAGAGGTTGTACATTTGTCGCTGAAGACGGCAGCCTGGCTGGCTTTCTCAACGCTCAATTTGGAGCCACTTTACAAGCGGGTGATTGCGGTACCATTAACGATGACTCGAGCACACCTAACTTCGTGTTGTTTTTAGCCGGAACGCCCAACGCAAATGATGCGTTCCCGGTTTTTGAAGAGTCGATAAGCACCAGCAAAACCATGGGTAAGCTCGGCATTGATTTCGCAATTAGTGATGATGTTCTAACCTACCTGACGTACTCAACCGGCTTCAAGTCTGGCGGTTTTAACGGCGCAAACTCGAACACATCGCAACAGCTTGCACCCTACAAAGAAGAAGAACTGACGGCGATTGAGCTTGGCTTAAAAGCAACCTTGCTGGACGGTCGTATGCAATTGAACATGGCAGCGTTCAATTACGACTATGAAGACAAGCAGGAACAAGACTTAGCCGTTACCTTTGTTGGTAATATCTCAGGTCTGACCAATGTGCCAGAGTCGGAAATTAATGGCGCCGAAATCGATCTTCAGTGGCAAGCAACTGATGGCTTGTACTTAAGCGTTGGGGTTGCTTACCTCGACACAGAAATCAAGGAATGGATCGCCACGTCGCCGGCCAGTAGCTATAACTTCGCGACCTTGCAGCCAGACATTGTTCCTTTCGATGCATCCGGTTTGGAACTCGCGCAAGCACCCGAGCTTAGCTACCACGTACTCGCGTCCTACAGTTGGGGTTTGGCTAATGGCATGACTATGGAGCTTGCAGCAGATGTTAGCTTTCAAGATGACACCTCCGGCGGTAGTCAGATCACCGACGCCACAGAAGACTTCACTCTGATTGGTGCTCGGGTTGCTCTGAATGGTGCGAATGACGACTGGAGATTGCTGCTGTGGAGCAAAAACCTGGCGGACGAGGACTATTATCCAGCGGCGTACACCGGTGGTAATGGCCCGTACGTTCGATCAAACGGAATGCCAAGAACCTATGGCGTGTCGCTGAATTACAACTTCTAGGTTTTTTTGAAACTGAAAATCCCGGCTTCTTGCCGGGATTTTTTTCTCCGCATTTTGTAAACATCTACGAAAAAGGGACACGTTATGAAACACTCACTCTCAGTTCTGGCCGGTCTTAGTCTGGTCGCCATTAGCGCTTGCGGTGAAAACGCAGATCTTGCAGCAACCCCGTCGCCAATGGCCGATACCGTGGTTTTCAATGCCACAATTCATACGATGAATAGCGCAGAACCCACCGCGTCTGCGGTAGCGATAAAGAACGGCAAATCCGTTTACGTTGGCAATCATACTGACTCAAAGAACATGATCTGCCCTTCTACCAAATCAATCGAACTTCCACAGACGTTGCCTACGTCCAGAATCCATGCCATG
>JBGCDE010000248.1:0-3077 GCA_045105115.1 Pseudomonadales bacterium
GGACTCATCAGACGGCGCCACTTGTAACGGCGGTGATTCAACCTGTGTGCCAATCGACTTGTTCGGTGGCTTCGGAACAATTACTGACGCTATGGCTGGCTACGCTCGGGCGATCGCTCTGCAACAGCAAACGTATGAACAAACTATATTGAACGTTACGTTTGATGGCCCGCTGAACTTTGCCCAGTTGCCTTGGGCTGATTCACCGTTGGCCATGGCTATCGGTTATGAGAATCGTCGTGAGAAAGGTTCGCTAAATCCAGATGAGTGTTTGAAACTGGCACCAGCCAGCTGTCAAGGTGGCGCGGGTGGTAACATTCTGCCGATCAATGGCGGCTATAAGGTAAGTGAATTCTTCCTGGAAGGTAACTTGCCTCTTATCGACGGTGCTGGTGGTGCAGAATCACTTAATCTTGAATTCGGATTCCGTACTGCAGATTACGACATCTCTGATGGACAGGAAGAAACCTGGAAAATTGGTTTGAACTGGCGTCCTGTTGATAGCTTGATGGTTCGCGTAATGCAGCAACAAGCAACTCGTGCTCCGAACATCGGCGAAATTGCGTCTCCGATCGTAACTGGCTTGGATAATGCAACTCTTGATCCTTGTTCGATCAATAATGCGGGTAACATCGATGCGGCATTGACTGCTCTGTGTATCTCCACCGGTATGACGGCCGCACAAGTTGGTGCCGTTCAGGACATCGTTTCTGGGCAGATCAATACGTTGGAAGGTAGTAACCCTCTTGCGTTGCCAGCGTCTGAAACTGCGGATACGTTCACAGCTGGTTTCGTTTGGACCCCTGACTTTGATTTCTTCAATAACTTCCAGGTATCTGTTGACTACTACGACATTGATATCGACGATCTTATTGGTGAAGCATCAGCTCAGGAAATTCTGGATGGATGTTATGTTGCAGCTGTTGCTAGCGAATGTGCGAAAGTCATCCGTGTAGCAGGTGACTTGACATTACCAGCTTCTGGCGTTCAATTGTTTACAACCAACCTTGTAAACAAGAAGGCTGAAGGTATTGAAATCGAGATCAACACTGGTTTTGATGTTGGTGTGGGTGAGCTTCAATTGTCTGCAAACATCAACAAGTACCTGACCAACGAAGAGTTGACCAGTAACTTGACTGGCGTTCGCGACTGTAACGGATTCTTCGGAACCAACTGTGACCCAGTATCTGAATTACGTTGGATCCAGCGCACAACCTGGTTGTGGGATAAGTTAGCTGTGTCACTGCAATGGCGTCACATTGGTGAAGTTGATATCGAGCCAAATGAAGCGGCTAGCGTTGCACCCTTCTTTCAAAGAATCCGTGCATACGACTACTTCGACCTCTTCGCCAGCTACAACATCAATGATTCAATCGAAGTTACGCTTAGCGCTGACAACGTATTCGACGTTGATCCTCCTGTAGTAGGTAACGAAGCCGGTGATACCAGCTCTAACTCTGGTAACACCTTCCCAAGCAACTACGACACTATGGGTCGTATCTACAAGCTGGGAGTTAAGGCTAGCTTCTAAGTTCTAAGCTAGTAACAAGAAAGCGGGGCTAATGCCCCGCTTTTTTTTGCCTGGAATACCTACATGGAATTACGCTAGCAAGTGAGCATCCGCTGCAGGCCTGTTGCTGTACCAATCAGATCACGCTTTTGTGCGGCCATGGTCATTGGAAAAAGCGCGAGGACTGTCTGAGTCCCGTAGCGCGCAGCGCGAAGGTCGAGTTCCACAGCGCCCAATGACCATGGCCGCACGGTGATCGGTACAGTAACAGGCCTGCAGCGGATGCGTATTGAGCACTCCGAGTTACCTTAAAACTTCTGCGCCAACTTAGCGTACCAATACCGCCCAATCAAATTATGCGTACGCGCATCAATATTGTCATTAAACGCAGTAGCCGCTAACGGTGCATCCCTGTCAGTCAAGTTTTTAACGCCAAACGTAAATCGCAGCCCATCTGCTATCAGAAATAAAAAGCTGGTTTGCACGTCATGCGTGGTCCACGAACTGATACGTCGTGAAGCCCCTGTCGACAATTGCTCTTCTAAAGACCCAATGTGATGCAGTGTGTAATTAATCTGCCACTGCTTGTACTTCCAGTAAGCACCAAAATTCGCTTTCCATTTCGGCAAAGAGCCACGTCCTTCAGAGGCTGAATCAGAAAATTTACCGACTAATTGCATACTCGGTAACTCCGGGTTTAACTGTTCCTTATAACTATGCAAGCGCGAAGCATTGAGCGAAAGATGGAGGAGCCCCTGCTTCACCTTGGGCAACGCGTAATTAAAGGAGAAATCGATACCGTCGAGTTGCCGCTTACCGATATTGATATTTGTCGCAATGATACGTTCTATTTCTCCATTGGCTGCCCGAATCACCCGCCCTGCAAACGCGCCATTTTCTGCATTCTGATCAAGAATGAATTGTGCATTGGCATCTACCACGTTGTTTTGGTCGATACTGAAAAAATCAACGGCTGCCGAGAAGTTTTTCAGAACTGGCGGCGTCCAGATCATGCCTACACTGCTAAATTCTGACTCTTCCGGTAACAGGTCTAAATTGCCGCCGCTTATGGTCAAAAACTGAAGCCGTGTTGGATCGGTTTGCTGCGTGCAAGCGCTTAGCACTCCCACATTGCTGGCCGTGCTGCATGGGTCATTTAAAAAGGCCTGATCTTCTGCACCGCTCTTGTGCAATTCCAACAGTGATGGCGCCCGGAAGCCCTCGGCATAGCTCATTCGAAACAACAAACCAGACATCGGTCTGAACTTTAAAGCCGCTCTTGGATTAAAACTGTCACCGAAATCGCTGTAATGGGAATACCGGCTGGCCAGCTCCAAACTCAGTTTCTCACGGCCGTGCTGTGTTCGCAGTATGGGCACCAGGGTCTCTACATAGACTTCTCGTACACTGCGGTTTCCCGCTGATGCTGCCAGATTGGCTCCACCCAGAGTAATCAAATCAGGGTCTAGCGGGCCTATTGCGGTACTTTCGCGCCGATACTCCAGGCCAGCGGCTACATTTAACTTGCCCGCGCGCAGCTTCGCGGCTGTGAATGCAACGTTTGCGC
>JBGCDE010000249.1:0-9849 GCA_045105115.1 Pseudomonadales bacterium
CGATGTTGGCTTGTAGTGTGTATTCCTGGGTCGATTCCATTTTCCAAAATAGCGTCATTTCTATCGCGCGCTGTAACGTATCGCCGGCGTTGTTTTCTTCGGTGGCCATTTTGAGCCGCCAATAGCTGGAGCGCAGCGCTGACCAATTGGGGTGGCTGAGATAGTCGCGTTGATAGAGGCCGACCACGCGCATCCAATCGTTGCGCCGCAGAAAACCCATGTCGTTCATATCAAATTCGTCGCCGTAGTAATAAATGAGCGCCTGCCAGAGTTCCTCATCACCCGGGCGGTGCTCGATCTCTGCCCAGCCGCCCCAGTCCTGTTCGTCACGATCGCGAGAACCGTTGTTGTCGTTAGCGTTCTGCTGCACGTCGCTGTAAAAGACCTGGCCGCGAAAGCGCGTGCCGGATTCTTGCCATACCCAATCGAGGCTATGCACAGAGGCCTCTCTATCTAGCGTGGGGCGCTCAGCGTAGGTGAGAGCGTGTCCAAGTGATAGCTTGCCCACGCGGGCCTGTATGCGCGTAGCAAGATAATCGCGCCCGCTGGCAGTGCCACTATCGTCCTCGGAAACGGCAAAAATCCCTAGGTCAAAAACGTCGCCAAAGTGTGATGCTTTGATGCCGCCAGTGATATCAGACAGTGAATCATTGCCAGCATCAGGCGCTGCGCCAATGCGCCGCGTGTGTACCAAGAGATCGCCTAATGGCACTCGGCTGTTGAATAGCGTGTTGTTCTCGGTGAAAAAGGGCCGCTTTTCTGAGAAAAAGGTTTCGAAGGCAGACAGGTTCACTTCAAGTTCGTCGTTTTCCACTTGACCAAAATCGGGGTTTAGTGTGCCTGTAAATTGTGTTGCGCTGCTGGGGCGCCAAACAATGTCTATGCCGGCTTTTAGTTCGCTGTCGTCATTTTCTTTATCGTGGGTAGCCGTTAGATACGGAAATAAATCTAGCGTCTGGGTTTTGGCGTAGTGCACTTCTACGGGCTGCCAGTCGGATAAAAATGTCGGCCTGCTGGTTGCGGCAACGGGATAGGCAAGGCGCATGGATTCTGCCCATACAAATCGGCCAAGATACAGCTTCATGGATTTGCGCGCAGAGCCCGGGGCTGCCATGGGAGCAACAGTCCAGGGAATAAACAATTCGACGTACCAATAATCTTCGGTTTGGCTGGTTTGTGAATACCACGTACCGTCCCAGTCAGGCGAATAGTCTTTCTCGCCGCGGTAGGTGGCGTCAGACTGGGAGTTGGATATACCCACCGTAAAGTCGTAACCCGCCAAGCCGGTTCCGTCGAAGTCTATGCCGACAATGTTGCGATCGGCCTGAATAAACTCATCACGTGGAAAACGGCGTTGAACACGCGGCACGCTGGGTGGTTGGTAGTTACTGAAGCCGATGTAGATACCGCTGTCATCGGTATACAAACGTGCTTCGGTAGCGTGGGGCGATGGGCCTCCCGTCATTGGCTCGGTGACAACAAATTCTGTGAACACCTGCGCCTTTTGCCATTCTGCTTCGTTCAATACACCGTCGATAACGATGTCGCTCATGGCGGCAGAGCAATAGGCCCCCAGAGGCACTAACATCCATTTTAGGGCGGCGGAAAACCTTGGCATTCGAACGAGTCCTATTGTCGCGCGCGCACAATGTTTGCCCAGTAGCAGTTAACTGGCACGGCAGCGAGTGTAACGGTGGTGCGACAGTATACTGTTCGCTGCTTCAGTTTCTAGGCTGACCGAACAACCTATTACGCAAACGTTGTTTTTTGGGTGTTGAATGCGGGCGAATGGGCAGGGCGAAGTTTTGTCCCAGACCGGATTCGATCGTGCCATCAAGGTGTAGTGCGTCGATGCCGCCGACATCGGCAAACAACGTTTTCACGCGCTGCTGATCTTGCACGCTTAGTAGAGCAAACTCACGCTGTAGTTCTTGCCGGCACCAAACGCGGTAGTGTGTGGTGACGGTGCTGGCAAAGTTCAGTGAGCTGCCCGTGTAGTCAAAGCGCGACTGTCCACTCGCAAACGCCTTGGCATTCTGGTGTAGATAGGGCAGGTAGTCTTTTGCGATGCGGCTAAGTAGTGGTTGCCAGTGTTGCGCATCCGGCCAAACCCACCCAGCTGGCGGGTAAAAGTTTGAGTGTTTGGCATTCCACAGGCGCGCCAGCCATTCGTAGGTGTGCGGGGCTTCTCTGCGCACGACTTCTGCTGACACTGGGTCATTTCCAAAGTGGCGGTACATGGAGGCAAAGTAGCCGAAATCGGCAATGCTGGGGTGGCTGCCAAGCAGGTAGGGCTGGCTTGCGAACACCGCTTCCAATGTTTCCAGTTCGCGATAGAGCATGTCACGGACTGAACTTGAATTATGTTTGTTCATGCCGTCGCCATATAGCCACTCTTTAAGCTGGCGCCTACCGAAATAAAACCCGAGAGGAATTGCCAGCTGCCGCGAAATCATCTTTGCCGCGATTGTGCGGCCCAATGCCACCCTGGAAACTTTCGGTACCCAGCGCCACCACATGGCCGGCCGCCACAGCCATTCGTCGCCGTAGTCTTCAAGCAGGAGTGCGACAAACGCCAGGGCGGGGTCAGTGGGGATTACAGTGGAGTCAGTGTGTTGGGTTTCGAGCCAACGGATCATGGGTGTGGTGTCGAAAAGCCATTGGCCATCGTTCATCTCGATGGCGGGCATTTTTTGTATACCGGTTTTTTGCGCCACTCGTTGCATAGCCGGCCGATCTACCTCTATCAGCGTGTGCGCAATTTCTTTGTAACGTAAGTAGGCTTCCAGCTTACCGCTGAAGTAAGAAATATCGGATTTGTAAACAGTATAACGATTGTCCATGCAAGCAATCCTAACTGAATTTACGCATTAGCAGGCCAATAGTGAGTGCTAAGGCCGAAAATTAAGATCACAGCTGACGCTATTAGTTAACTATTGCGGTTCCTACTTGTCACGGCTACCTCTAAAATAGAGGCGTTGCGATAGGACTGTGGCAACTAGAATACCAATAACACAGCAGTGTACATTGAGCGCGTAGCCTGCGGGTATCTGCCCGATAGTAGCGAACGAAAAATGAAGGAGCCACATCATTACCTCCCCGGGGTCTGCACTTAAGGGTAATAGCATTCGCGTCGTCATAGGCTTGGCGGTGGGCGCTGGGTTGCTGTACTTGACAGTGAAAGATCTCAGATGGGGTGAGGTGAGTGCTCAGCTCTCTACTTTGGCGTATGGCTGGGTCTTGCTGGCTCTGGCTCTTTACTGGGTGGAGCTGTCCGTTCGGATTGTGCGTTGGGGCACGCTGCTGGCGCCATTGCGTAACTCCTTGTCGCTATCTGCCGTGGCCACAGCGTTTGTTTCCGGTTATGCCGCTAACAATGTTCTACCGGCCAAATTAGGCGAGCCTTTTCGTGCCGACCTGTTTGGCAGGTTAGCAGGCGCTTCTAGGATGAGGGCCTTCGGCTCGGTTATAGTGGAGCGCATGTTTGACCTCGTAATGGTTTTGGGTATGACAATATGGGGTGTTTTAGTCGTCTCCAGCGATCATCTAGATACCTTGGCCGACATAAACAGAGGGCTGGCAGCGCTGCTGGTGCTGTTTCTACTGCTGGCAGGCGGCCTATATTTTGTGGTGGGGCGAAAGAACAATTATCTCGTAGTCCGCGTCAGATCCATGAGTGTAAAAGCGCGCAATCTCTTTGATGGCTTGGAAGTGCCCAGTTCTTCGAGAGGTTACGTTAATCTGACGCTCTTGACGCTTCTCATTTGGACGCTAAATAGTTTGGCGATGTGGTCCATTCTTATGGCGTTAGACGTGCAGCTGACGATAAACCAGACAGTGATGTTGATAGGTCTGACTGGTATTTCGGCTTCAATACCGGCGGCCCCTGCAGGTATAGGTACGTTGCAATATGCTTTTTATCTTGCTGCGATTTTGTATGACTTTCCCACATCAGCCGCGCTGCTAGCATCTGCGCTGGTGCAAATCGTGTTACTGGGTAGCGCAACACTGGTTGGCGCTCTGGCCTATAGCAATGCGGTTTCGCGGCATCTCTTGCCGCGCGCTCCGGTAGAGCAACGATAATGAGCGAGAGCCTGCAGCGGCAATCAACATTCACGACCTTTGATGGGCAGTTTTCCGTGCAGGCGGCTCATCAGCGCCCCGATCGTTACAGCCATTTGGAGCAAGCCTCCCCGGACGTTTTTTGCATAGCACGTGGGCGCGGGTACTCTTACAGCGCCGCCAGTTTTGGTAAAGATTCGCTCGTACAAGACATGTCATTGTTCAATCGGTTTTTGCACTTTGATGAGCAGGCAAGCACCGTAACTGTTGAGCCTGGAGTGACGCTGCAGGCGCTGCTGGCCTGGGCGATGCCCAGAGAACTCTATTTTCCCGTGATGCCTGGCTATCCACTGATTACCCTAGGTGGTTGTGTTGCGGCGGATGCGCACGGCAAAAATCCAGCCAAAGACGGTACGACTAGAGACTGGATTCAAGCACTCACTGTTTTTCACCCGGCTAAAGGGTATCAAGAGTGTTCGCCACAATTGAATACGCAGCTGTTTGATCTCACCTGTGGCGGCTTTGGGCTGACGGGCATTATCACGAGCATAACGTTGAAACTGTTGCCACTGCCGTCCACACAGCTGGTGATGCGACAGACGCCAGTGGCTAGCCTTAGCGCTGCAGTTGAACTGCTTGCGTCGGATGACTCTGAGGTTTTGTATAGCTGGCATGATCTGTGTTTTGGGTTGGGCTTCGGTCGTGGCATCGTACATTCGGGGGAGTGGTGCCAAGGGCCGCTTGCCGCGGGTGAGAAAACAGGCCAGACCGAAATACCTCGCTATCCGCAAATGACCGCTCAGTCTCGAGCAAAGCTCCCGGTTAGCCTCTGGAATCGGCTGAGTGCCCGCATGGCAAATTCGCTTTTGCTGGCTTTGAGTAAACGCAAATCGCCGGAAGATCGGGTTAGTCTTTTTTCGGCATCGTTCCCCTTTGCCGGCAACCCGTATTTTCATAGGTTCTTTGGCTCGAAAGGCTTAAGAGAGGTGCAGATACTGGTGCCTAAAGCAGGCGTAACGTCTTTTCTATCTGCGCTGGAGCTTTTGATACAGACGACGCGAGCGCCGACTATGATGGGCTCAATAAAAGCGTTTCGCGGTAGCGCTGAGGCTCTGAGCCTCAATGGTGAAGGTTACTTGGTTACCGTTGTTTGTTACGCGGCTAAGAACCTGAAAGCTTTTCTGGATTCGCTTGACCAACTCACCATTGAGCATGCAGGCCAACCCAATCTAACCAAAGATTCACGGGTGCCTCAAAGCATCGCAGAAGTGACGCTGCCGCATTTTGAGTCGTTCAAAGAGCGCCTTGTTGCCTACGATCCGCCAAGGCTGATGCGTTCTGAATTGTCCGCTCGGTTGGGCTTGTTGTGACGTATATTATTGTCGGAAGCTCCTCTGGTCTCGGGCGTGCACTGGCGCAGCGGTTTGCGCTGGCGGGCAATGAGATCGTGCTGATTTCTAGAGATACTCGCGATACTCAAGCGCTGGCCAGTGATCTTCAGATTCGCTATGGCGTAAAGGTCAGTGCGCTGAAGTTCGATCTCAACGTGGAATACGTAGATTGCGGCCCCATTGACGATTGTCTTAGTGGCCACGCGCCACTGGCGGGCTTGTTACTGCCCGTGGGGATTAACGCTGACGAAGACTGCGTAGGGCAAAGTAACGACAATCTGCACATGCTAAACCGCGTGAATTACCTCTCGCCCTGCCAGTTAGTGAACCACTATCTCGCGACTATTGAAGCCGCTGGTGGTGCTATCGTCGGTTTTGGTAGTGTTGCCACTGCGCGGGGTCGCTCGCGCAACTCCGCCTATGCGGCGGCCAAACGTGGTTTGGAGTCGTACTTCGAAAGTTTGCAGCACCATGCGGCACAGACTGGCTTCACCAGTGCTTTTTATGTTCTGGGATATTTAGATACTAACCTCGCCTTCTCCCAAAACCTGCCTTTCCCGGTGGCATCGCCCGAAAAAGTTGCCGATGTAGTGTTTAAGCAGATAGGAAAGGGCGGGAAGCGGTTCCTACCGTGGCCGTGGTATTTTCTGTATCGTGTAGTGCAACTCCTGCCTTGGGCGATTTTCAAACGCATGTCGTTTTGAAGCTATGAGAGATGCAAAACCTAACATCAGCCTGTTTTTTCCCGTGTATAACGATGAGCATACAGTGCGCACAGTGGCTCAACGCGCAGTGGAGCTCTTGGAAGAAGTCGCCAACGACTATGAAATCATCATCGTTAATGATGGTTCTCCAGACGAGTCAGGTGTTGTTGCCGATGAATTAGCGGCTGGCAATGAGCGCATTCAGGCTATTCACCACTCACACAACAAAGGCTATGGCGCCGCCATGCAAACGGGTATCGCAGCCTCCCAATTTGAACTTATCTGCATGATCGATGGCGACAACGAATACGATGTGTTCGATCTTAAAAAAATGCTGGCTGTGAGAGACTATTACATGTTGGTGATAGCGTTTCGTTACCGCAAGCTCTATTCCACGAAGCGCATTTTTATCTCCTTCGTTTATAACGCGGTGTTGAGGGTTGTCTTTAAAAGCCCTTTTCGCGATATTTCTACGGGTATCCGGTTGATGCATCGGTCGTTGTTTGATGGCTTAGAGCTCACCTCAAATAGCCCGTTCATTGGGGCAGAGTTAACGTTGAAATCGATGTTGCGTGGTTATCCGGTGGGTGAGGTGGGTATTCAAACCTTTCCGCGCAGCTTTGGTGAAGGCTCTGCAACATCGATGAAGAACATCATGGGCACTATCAAAGATATATGGAAGATTCGTAAGGAAATTTTCTCGGACTCTTACGATATGCCGGAAGGGCGCACGCGCGAGTAAAGCACGCTATGGATGATCTGGACAAACTCTACCGTATACGATTTTCGCAGCAGCAGCGCGAGGCGAAAGACCGTGTGTGGAAAGTGCTCTGTGAGGACTATTTTCAGCGTTTTATTCCCAGCTCTGCAACAGTCTTGGAGATCGCCAGCGGTTACGGCGAGTTTATCAGGCACATTGATGCGCAGAAGAAAGTAGCAGTAGATTTAAACCCGGACTCTGCTGATTGCCTGGGTACGGATATCGATTTTCATCTGGGTAGCGCGGCACAGTTAGACATGCTCGCCGATAACTCCATTGATGTTTGCTTCAGTAGTAACTTCTTTGAGCACCTGCCTGATAAGGAAGTGATGGATCAGGTGCTGATAGAGGCGCGACGTGTTTTGAAACCCAGTGGTATTTATCTGGCGATGCAGCCGAATTTGCGCAGTGAGCCGGGCAAGTACTGGGATTACTATGATCATGTGTTGCCGCTAACCCATCTTTCATGCAAAGAAGCGTTTGAAAAAGCCGGCTTAACTGTCACCAAATTGGTGCCTAAATTTATTCCCTTCAGTACCGATTCGAAATTGCCGCAGCATCCCTTGCTGGTAAAAGCCTATCTGTATCTGCCCATTGTTTGGCCGCTGCTGGGTGGCCAGTTTGTCATTGCTGGCCAGAAACGCGCCTAGCAGATTCAGGCCATTTAAATGAGCAGAGTAGGGAGCCCTTTGGTTTTTCCTTCGCGCTAATTGTTGGGTGTTGGTGCCTCTTCGCAATCTGGCTGGGGCCTGCAGGGTGGTTTGTATATCCCTAGATCGATGGCTTCGCGCATCACGCCATTGGAATCGCTCATGCCGAAGCCAAAGACTTCGTAGTGGCCTTTATTAAACTTTGCATAGCGTTTATCGAGCATTTTCTGAAGCGGGGCGTCGAAATGCTGATACACCCAGATGTTAAACAAGCATGCCACGAAGGTGACGAAGAAGGCAGCGCGGCCTCGAAACAATTTGAAGTTAAGCTGAATTAGAATGGCTACGGCGCATACAAAAAGAACAGACATAAAGCTGTAGCGCGAATCGAGAATGTAATCAGAGGTGCCCACCAGCGCGCGGCCATAGGTAACAGCCGCCGCAGAGGCTGCAACGTACCAACAACAAAGCGTCAGGCGAAGGTCACGCCGAAACAGTCCGGCCAGACTAATGTAGATGAGCGCACACAGAAGTGCAGCGCCTATTGCTCCAGCAATATACGTACTTTTATCGGTAAAGGCTGAACCCAGCATAACTAGGAAAAAACCACTGAAGCGCGTTGCGGCTTCTGAAAACGTCGGCTCTATCAGTAGACCGGGGAGGACCAATTTAATGACGTCTGGGTCAAATTTTTTCCAGTTGTCATGGTCCATTCCGATGAAGCCGGCGTGCCACGCCAGCATCATTACCATCGCTATCCCGCACCAGGCGATTGGGTAACCCCAGGAGCGTTTGTCGTTAAACAGGCTCTGGTGCGCCAGAGAGACGAGGCCAAAGACCCAGACTGTCTGGGCGGCAGCCAGCGTAAGTGATGCTAATGTGCAAAACAGAACGCCCCAAAAAAAACGCACGGGTGTCACTCGATGAAGAGCGAAAATACAGGCGAAGGCGTAGGCAAAGACATAGCAATAGGCAAATGCAGGTTGGCTCCACAGCACGATCGTGAACGTGCGAATATGCAATAGGAAGAGCGCACTGGTCAGCAGATACACCCAGCACAAAGGGTGTTCTTTTGCCGCCAAATACAACATGAACAAAATCAGCGGCAGGGAGACGTTGGCCAGCATTGTCAACGTACGGAAGTTCAGCTCGCCCTGAATCAGATAGGCCAGATAAACCTGAATTCGCGACGCGCTCGTTCGATGGTCGTTGTATTGCGTGTACCAATCCGACATACCCTGTTGAAATGAGGCGGCGTTCTCAATGTTAATGAGGAACTGTACAAAATCGTAAATACCATCGTGGTGCGGAACATTGAGTGCATTCGCCCATAAGTAAACGAAGAAGTACACAAGTAATGCCCAGAAAGCCGCCATCGGCAGCCAACGAATCAACCACTGCGGCAAGGCTGTGGCTTGCGCTACCAGCGTTTCATGTTGAGGGTTTAATTGTGTAGGTACATCAGACATAGGCGTTTAGCTGCAGTGGTTGGCGTTGAGCTTATTGTTTTTTGTTCGTGAGTGCTAAGCGGCCGGAGTGGGTCGTTATTATGGCGAGAGTATACCCGAGTTGTAGGGTTCGCCCTATATAGCTGATCTCGGCCGCTGAGTGCACTTGCTGTTTTTGATGATGTTGAGCATTGTTTCAGTGGGCTGCTTGTTCTTGATAGGTCTAATCCGTTCAGGCGGTGGCGCCTGAGCGCTACGCCTCCTAGGCTAGAGCGTTCATGCTATTCCGAAGAGGCACAGGGCTAATGCGCTTTTCCAATCAAAACAGCAGGTCGTCAAATGCCGCTAGGCTTAGGGCATTTGGCCACGGGTTAATGCCAGGCGTCGCACTGTGTTCGCTGTTTGCACCGGCTGGCTTTGCTGTTGAAGAAGTCAGAGTCTACCGCTGTACGCACGATTATGGTGTTGTGGAGTTTTCGGATCGGTATTGCGGCGGTAATGCGACGCTAACCACGGTGCAACTTTACCCGACTAGTGGTATGAGTCTGGAAGTGCAGGGGAGTTTCGATGCCATTGAGCAGGCCAATCAAGATAGAGCCGTTCGCCGGGGAGTGGCCAGGAGTAACCGGCTACTGGCGAAACTTTCTACTGACTATAATTCTAGTCGCAAAGCGCTGGAGAAAAAGCGGGAGGAGCTAGCAAAAAATGCGCTTCAGAAAGTGAATACCCGCGATATCACGTTAAAGTTGGAAGCGCTGAAGAGCAGCTATCTTCACGACAAAGATGTGCTAACTCGGCAACTGCGCAATGTTAAAAATCAATGAGTATTCTCTA
>JBGCDE010000250.1:0-4359 GCA_045105115.1 Pseudomonadales bacterium
GGCAATCAACTCACTGACATCACTACCATCCGCGCTAACTTGTACAAATGTGCCACCTAAGCTCGCGGCAAGGCCAGACAGTTCTGCGCTATTAATTCGCGACAATATAATCTCACCTTGGCTATCACGTAAAAAGCCGCCTCTGCTTTGCGGTATGGGTGCTGCCGTAGCGGTACCAACACCTAAGATTGATAAGCGCTTGATCTGGCCGCTCACTATGTCTCGTACAGAGTCTAAGGCTGTCTCGGTAACGCCGTCGGTGATCAATATGATTTCACCTGAGGGCACGCCTGCGTCCTTTAATAGTTGTATTGCTAGCGTGACACCAGCCTCAACATTACTGCCAGTGCTCGGCATAATTGATGGATACAATGCGGGTAATAATGCCTCTAAGGTTTTTGGATCATCACTTAAAGGGCTGACTGTGTGGGCATCGCCCGCATAGGCGACCAAACCGATGTGACCGTCAGCAATGCCTCTAAGAACATCGATCAATTTATATTTTGCGCGAGTTAAGCGATCAGGCTTTAAGTCTTGCGCCATCATCGAGGGTGACAAATCGAGCACAATGATCACTGCGCGCTGATTTTCAACCACGGGTGCGGTTTGCTTTTGCCAGCTTGGCCCGGCCGCTGCCACCACTAACAAAGCCCAGATGACTAGAATCAATATCCGCCAGAGGCTAGTGCGCTCAGATGTGTCAGTTTGCAGCGCGGCTACAAGTTCTTTAGGGATATATTGTTCCCAGCGATGACTGCCTGCCGTTCTGCGCAGCAGCAGCCAGAAGACCAACAACGCAGGCAGAGCCCAGAGCATCTCTGGGCGCATGAAATGAAATAGCGTTGCGTCGAAGTTAGCCAAGCTAAGCAGGGTTGAATTCAACTGATTCACCAAGACCTCCTAAGCGCCGGAGCGATCAATAGTGATATGCCTAATGCCAATAGCAATGCCAAATAGCTCAGGCTTTTAGTGGGTCGAAATGTCTGTTCTTCAGGAATGGGTTCTAGCCGATCAAGCTCTGCATAAATTTGTTGGAGTTCCTGTGGATCACGTGCCCTAAAGTATTGCCCACCGGTTACACGCGCGATTGTCTTGAGGCTGTCTTCATCTAAATCGACGGAGGGATTGCTGGTGCGAGTACGGCCGAAAAAGTCTTTGCTGTATTTGATGTCCGCGCCTACACCTACTGTATGAATACGAACGCCAGCTTCGGTCGCGACTTTCGCCGCAGTAATGGGGTCAGAGCCCTTTGTATTAACGCCGTCGGTAAGAAGTATCAATACGCGACTATCGGCAGGTCTAGCGCGCAAGCGTTTTATCGCCAGGCCAATGGCATCACCAATGGCAGTCATTTCACCAGCAAAGCCGAGCTGTGCTTCCTGTAATTGTTGCAATACCGTTTTGCTGTCGTAGGTAAGGGGTGTTTGTAGATACCCTTGGTCCGCGTACAAGATTAAACCTAATCGATCACCTTGGCGTTTCTGTACAAAGTCACCGACCACCGCTTTAACCGCATCTATACGTTTGATGTATCGATTATTGACCAACATATCTTGTTCTATCATCGAGCCAGAAATATCTACCGCCAGCATCATATCTCTGCGATCCTGCGGTAAGTTCACTGGGTCGCCAACCCAAGTAGGGCGCGCAATGGCGGCGATTAGACTAGCCCAAATAAGCCATAACAGTAAGGCATTTAACCAATTCAATGCCGTTCTACTTCCAGCAGATTGATTCAATTTTTCTAAGTCATCGAAAAAAGGCACGCGAATAGCCCCAGCCGCACTGTCTAGCGTTGGCATCAACCACCGCACCAATATTGGCAATGGCAGTAAATAAAAGAGCTCTGGCCATTGCCAACTAAGCATCTGCTTGCTCCTTCAACTGCACCTTCATCTTTGCTTGATGAGTATCTACCCAGCTTAATAACTCTTTGTGCACGGCTGGAATATCAAGCACAGCGTTGCGTTGGTAAACTTGCTGCGACAATGCCGCTTGAGTTTCTGCACTCAACGGCTCATCAGTTCGACTATTCAGCGCATCGAGCCAAGCCTGCCCACTGGTGCTAAGTGCCTCACTGTCATTATCGATATGACGCATGATTCGCTTGAGAACCTCTGACGCCGATTGTAAGTAAAGCGTGGCCGTATTGTGCTTTAGCCATGCGTTGTAATGCGCACTTAATTCAATGTGCGCGGCAATGCGATATTCTTTTGCTTTGCGTCGCTTTTTTAAGTTGGCCCATAAGACCCAGAGCAAGCCAATACACAACAGAGTCAACAGCCACCAGCCAATCGCTGGCGGCCACCAACTTACGGCTTCAGGTAAGTGAATGTCGCGCAGTTGTTGTGCTAGCTGCTGCGCTTGTTGAGTGTCCTGTTGCGCGGCAGACGTTGTGGCAGATTGACCTTGCATACTCAGCGCCCGAAAATATTCATCAGCGCACGTTGGGCTGAAATGGAAGTGTCGATCTTAGTGAACAACGCTTTTGCGCGAGTCACCGATGTCTTAAGTAATTGTTGTTGTGCTTCTTTATCAAGCAGATACTTTTGCTGTAGTTTCTTGGACACATTTACCCGGCTGCTGAGCAGCCCGTTGCTAATCGCAACATTGCCTGAGATCGGCAATTGTTCCTCTAGCGCATCAGTCACTTGAATCATGCTGATGTCGGAATGTTTGCTCAAGGTGCTTAATGCCTTGGCGGCTACTTCGTCGAAATCATGAAAATCACTTATGATGAAAATCGCGGTGCCAGGCCGTGTGATGCGATCGCATTCTTGCAAGCTTTGCGCAATGCTGGTTGTTTTGTCTGGTAGCGAATCATGTTTTGCAGTTTGTTTTGAAAATCGTTCAGACAAACGTGTGTTTAGTTGGTGGATGTCATGGATATAGCTCAATACGGTTCGTCTACTGCGACGTGCACGGGTATCTAGTTCTAATGTGTCACCGAACACTTGGCCACCCACTCGGTCGCCCCCACTTAACGCGGCCCACGAAATTGCGGCCGCGATTTCGGCGGCGAGTACTGACTTAAATTGTTTGCTAGAGCCAAAGAAGAGACGGCTTCGTTGATCGAGAATAATATGGCAAGGTCGTTCGCGTTCTTCGCAAAATAGCTTGGTATAAGTGCCTTGCGCACGCGCAGATACTTTCCAGTCAATAGTACGGATATCATCGCCTGGTTGGTAGCGCCGTACTTCTTCAAACTCCATGCCTCGCCCACGAAAACGTGAGGAACTATTACCCAGCATCATATTGCGTGCGGCTTGCCGCGAATAAAGTTTTAAGCGCTGCGCCCAATGTCGGGTATTCAATAGCGTGCCTAGCTCAGTGATCACTCCATGGTGACTGAGATTGGATTGCTGTGAGCGTTTGCTCTGAGTATTCATTTCTGAAGCGACCGACCTGTTTTGTGCATCTGACTTAAGCAGCTACTTTATACAACGGGGACTCGTTTAAGCAGCTCACTGATAGCATGATCGGCATCTAAGCCATCTGCCTCTGCTTCATAACTAAGTATTAAGCGGTGGCGTAAGCAGTCATGTGCGACTGCTTGAATGTCATCGGGAGACACGAAGTCTCGTTGATCTAGCCAAGCATGAGCTCTGGCGCAACGATCGAGCGCGATAGTGGCGCGCGGGCTAGCACCGTATTCTAGCCAGTTTGCGATATCGTCGCCGTAGTTGCTTGGGGTGCGCGTGGCCAATACTAATTGAATCAAATACTCATCGACCGAATCAGCCATATGCACCTGCATCACTTCCTTGCGCGCAGCCATAATGGTTTCTTGTGAGATTTCTTGACTAGGCGTGGCGGCAGTTTGGCTAATAGCTTCGCCGCGCGACAGAGCGAGAATTTTTTTCTCAGCCGACACATCTGGATAACCGATTCTTACGTGCATCAAAAAACGATCCAGCTGTGCTTCGGGCAGCGGGTAGGTGCCTTCTTGTTCTATCGGATTCTGGGTTGCCATCACCATAAATAGATCGGGCAGTGACATGGTTTCTCTGCCCACACTAACTTGACGCTCAGCCATCGCCTCTAATAGCGCACTTTGAACCTTGGCGGGCGCTCGGTTAATTTCGTCAGCCAATACTAAATTATGAAAAATCGGCCCTTGTTGAAACACAAAACTGCCGTTTTCAGGCCGGTAGATCTCAGTTCCTGTTATGTCAGACGGTAAAAGATCAGGCGTGAATTGAATACGCTGAAAACTAGCCTGAATGCCATCAGATAAACTCTTGATTGCGCGAGTCTTAGCCAAACCAGGTGCACCTTCCACCACTCGGTGACCATCAGCGAGCAGTGCGATTAGCAATCGGTCGACCAGCATAGGTTGGCCTACAATTTGGCTACTTA
>JBGCDE010000251.1:0-14685 GCA_045105115.1 Pseudomonadales bacterium
AACGACATCCCGCGAACCACTGTGATGACGATGCTCCCACAAGAACACTCCTTGCCAGATACCCAACGTCAAGCACCCATCCACAATGGGAATACTCAATGAACTGGCGGTCAATGCGGCCTTGATGTGCGCAGGCATATCGTCAGGACCTTCAAGTGTGTGCGTATACAGAGGGTCATTTTCCGGCACCAGTCGATTAAGCCAGGATTCAAGATCAGCCTTAGCCGACGGATCATAATTTTCCTGAATTAATAAACTGGCTGAGGTATGCCGAATAAACAGCGTACACAAGCCTTCTGTGTAAGAACTGTCTGAGACCAACTTATTGAGCTCACTGGTAAAACTGTGCAGGCCCTGACCTCTAACGGGAATAGAAAGACTTTCTATCATTTGGGCAATTGATACGTCACAGCGGCATCAGGACCCAGCGGCCAACCGAGATAAACCCAGGCGATCATTAGAGTGACACCCGATATCAACAGCCAAATTGAATAGGGAATCATCATCGCGGTTAGACTGCCTAAACCAAAATCACTCTTCCAACGTTGCGCAAATACGAGAATCAAGGGGAAATACACCATTAGCGGTGTGATGATATTAGTGGCACTGTCGCCCACCCGGTAGGCTGCAGTTGCACCTTCTGGGCTTACACCCAGCAGCATCAGCATCGGCACCAATACCGGTGCCATTAACGCCCATTTGGCGCTGGCAGAGCCGATAAACAGGTTCAGTAATCCGGAGAACAAAACAATTAAACCCAACACTATTGGCAACGGCAAACCGGTAGCCTTTATCGCAGCAGCACCATGAACGGCTGAGATCAATCCCAAATTCGACCAGTTAAACATTGCCACGAAATGGGCTGCAGCAAATGCAAGCACCAAATAGTATCCAAGAGTTTTCATTGACTCGGCCATCATGTCGACCAGGTCACGATGGTTATTGATCGTCTTCGCTGCTGCACCATAGGCCCAGCCGCTGGCGAGAAACAATACGAAGAATCCGGCAACAAGACTTTTATAAAATGGTCTGTACGTTGTGTGAATTGAACACGTACCCGCCTCTATCGTGCCCGGTGCACAGGCTTCCTCATTTACCAGGGGTGTGTTTGGGCCTAAAGTCATCATTGCCCACGCGGCAACCACAGCAAGCGCTGCCCAGCCTGCGCGACGAAGACCCAAACGTTGCTCATCGGTTAACGGTTTATTTTCACTGCCCTCGCCATACGCTTCAGCATCTTCGGCACTTGGCTG
Source organism: Pseudomonadales bacterium (assembly GCA_045105115.1). Classification (GTDB taxonomy): domain Bacteria; phylum Pseudomonadota; class Gammaproteobacteria; order Pseudomonadales; family JAUIET01; genus JAUIET01. The sequence continues at coordinate 1,254 of JBGCDE010000251.1, forward strand.
CCACTTGCCCAAACCGGGCTCGATTATCTTGTCTGTGACATACCAGATAATGGGCAGATACAGGAATGTCATCGCAAAAATAAAATACGCGTTACCCGCTATATTGCTATTCCATGTAGGGTCCAGTGCACTCGCTCGCACGGCTTCTTCGGTAATACCAAACAGCAAAGCATCCAATTGACCAGGGCTGATATTCGCCGAGAACCCTCCTGATACACCGGCAAAGGCTGCCGCTATACCGGCTAAGGGATGACGCCCAGCCGCCGCAAACAACACACCGGCCAGCGGAATCAATACCACATAGCCCGCATCGGCTGCATGATTCCCAACCATTGCTACCAAGGCGACCACTGGCGTCAGTAGTGCTTTCGGTGAACTGCGAACCGCAGCACTCATTGCGGCTGCAAACAGACCGCTGCGCTCTGCCACACCCGCCCCCAACATCACAACTAACACATACCCCAATGGGTGAAAATGAGTAAAGGTTTTCGGCATATCAACCCAAAGGCGTTGAATATTCTCTGCGCTGAGTAAGCTAGCAGCAAATATTTCCACCGCATTGCCATTCGCATCAAGCTTGGTCGGATGGAACGCTGACAATCCAATAAGCTGAAATACAACGGAAATCGCGATCAGTAGCAGTGTCAGATACAAGAAAATGAATACCGGGTCCGGCAGGCGATTGCCCGTACGCTCTATCCAACGTAAAAAAGGGTTCATTTGAGCCGGGTTATTATTCATAGTGCCTCCAGGAAGCCCACTGTGCGCCTACTAATCACAGTCAGCTTATTAACAGGTATTTATTGTATTCGTAGCGCTTCGCATGGCAGGTATAATTGACCACACTATGCGAACATTAACATACCCCACGCGCGAATTTTACGCGTTTATCACGCGCTTGTTTGCCGCGTTTTCAGTGACTTTTTGCTGTAGCGCGGTTTTAGCAAGCGATAAACCCAATATTCTGCTGCTGATGGCGGAAGATCTCAGCCCCAGAATCGGCGCATTTGGCGATTCAATCGCGCAAACGCCGCATATTGACGCGCTCGCAGAACGTGGCGTGCGATTTACTAACATTTTCACAACATCCGGTGTATGCGCTCCCAGTCGGGCAGCCACTATTATGGGCTTGCATCAGATTTCCTTCGGTGCCCAGCACATGCGCACATCCAGGCAAGATTATTTGGCCTTGCCACCGGTTGATGCAAAGGCGTTCCCAGAATTGCTTCGCAGACAAGGCTATTACACCCTCACCGATGCAAAGTTGGATTATCAATTTTCGGGCACCATGGGCGACGGACCATTCACGATATGGGATGTTCAGGGAAGAAAGGTCAGCATAGAAGACACACCACTGAACAAGCCCTTTTTTGCACAAATTAATTTCGCGCTTACGCATGAAAGTGGCGTGTTTCCGCCGCTGGGCAGCTGGCCGAACAGCGTCACGCACTTCGTTATGCAGCTTATGCGGTCGATACTCAATTGGTCTGCACCGGACGGAAAGCCAGTTGCCGCAGAAGAGATTACTCTTGAGCCCTACTATCCTGATACAACAACAGTCCGGGAAGATATTGCCCGCCACTATCAGAATATTTCCGCAATGGACACTCAGGTGGGTCAGATAATAGACCATCTTGAGACCAATGGATTAGCAGAAAATACGATCGTTATCTGGACATCTGATCATGGCGATGGATTACCTCGCGCAAAGCGCGAGCTTTATGACAGCGGGCTGAAAGTGCCGATGGTAGTGTATTGGCCAGAGAAGTTTCGACCCGATCACTTACTCCCCGGTTCGGCTGATTCCCGACTTGTGAGTTTTGTTGATTTGGCGCCCACTATCCTCGCGTTAGCCGGTGCCGATATACCGGACGCTATGCACGGTCAGGATATCTTTAACTCAACAACGCCAGCTAGAAAATACATATACGCTTCACGTGATCGCATCGATGAAGTTCCAGATCGCCAGCGTGCAATTCGAAGTGAGAAATACAAGTTAATACGCAGCTACAGACCTAAGCAAATAGGCGGGCACCCGCTTGCCTTTCGCGACAATATTCCAATGATGCGCGAAATGCAGTCATTGTTCGAAGAAGGCAAGTTAAACAAAGCGCAGAGTCTGTGGTTTGAACCCCCTGGGGTTCAGCGCTTGTTCGATATAAAAAATGACCCATTTGAGCTGAAGAACTTAGCCAATAGTACTAAGCATCAGGCCATTTTGAAGGAATTGAATCGCGAGCTGGATGCCTGGCTTGCGCGGGTTGGTGATCTGAGCGAGTTAAGCGAACAAGAAATGATTTCGCGTTTTCAACCGAGCGGTCAGCCGCAAGTTACGCCAACACCAACTGTGCGCATAGGGTCAAGTGGCGTCACAATACAATCCCGGGAGCGACATGCATCCTTGGGCTATAGCCTGAATGACGGTGACTGGCAGCTTTATACCGGACCAATCAAGGTTAAGTCCGGCGACCTGATTACGGCAAAAGCCATACGGTACGGCTGGGTGGAGAGCGAGCCTCTCAGTGTCACAATCGGAAACTTGTGATGGATCCGGGAGAAACGTCATGAAATGCTGGCAAGTAAGTGAGTACGGCGAACCAAATGAAGTGCTCAAGCAAGCGGATAAAGAGCCACCAACACCAGGCAGTGGTGAGTTATTGCTTGAAGTTAATGTAGCGGCTTTTGGCTTGCCTGATGTGCTGATGTGCCGGAACAGCTATTTGTTCTCCCCTGAGCTGCCATTCACGCCTGGCCAGGAAGTTGTTGGCAAGGTACTCGCTGCAGGGGAACACTGCCAAACAGCTGTCGGTAGTCGGGTAATGGCTGTTACTGCCTTCTATAACGGACATGGAGGATTGGCAGAAAAGGCTATCGTGCTGGACGCATCGGCCTTCGCCGTGCCAGACGGCATGAGTGACGCAGAAGCAGCCGGTTTTACTATTCCATTTCACACCGCTTTTGTAGGCTTGGTCACTAGAGCGAAGCTGGAACCTGGGGAAACCGTACTCGTTCACGGCGCCGCGGGCGGCAGCGGCATTGCGGCCGTTCAGCTTGCCCACGCACTGGGCGCGACAGTGATCGCATGCGCCAGTAGTGAAGAAAAATTGCAACTCTGCGAGCAGTCCGGTGCGGATATACTCATAAACCACCGTGAACTAAACGTGCGTGATGCGGTTATGGAAGCCACCGGTGGTGCGGGTGTAAACATCGTGTATGACCCAGTTGGCGGTGACACCTTTACCGACTCACTTCACTATATGGCGAATGAAGGCCGTGTGCTGGCCATTGGGCTCGCCAGCGGCGACTGGGGACAAGCGTCAACCGGGCTTGCTGTGATCAAGAATTGCAGCGTAATGGGTGTTTATGTCGGCGCCTACGGTCAAGACCACATGTCAGCCGCTCATGATGAGTTGACCACCTTGTACGCAGAAGGAAAAATCACACCGGCTGTGGATGAGTGCATTGCCTTTGCTGACATCGCTATCGGACTGCAACGCCTGGCTGATCGGAAGGTGCGCGGCAAGTTGGTTGCTAAGATCTCCTAAGACTGGTCTCTAAGTTCGCCAAGCATTCGTTTCCACTAATTGAGCCGTGCTTCAACTGCATCCAGAAAACCAAACATGTCCACGACGTTTTCTTTGTCTGGTTCGCTGGTCTTGCCTTTGATATCACCGGTGATCGTGCCGTCTGCCACCGTTTCTATCAATGCATGCTTGAGCTTACCGGCGTATTCTACCAGCGCTGTATTAGCTTCCCGCTCGCCCAAGGTTGCCAATGCATTGGCTAATGCGTAAAGCAACGCGGAAGAATTAAAAAGCGCCACTTTGCCATCCGACTCCAGGTATTTGAGGTATAGATCATGCGCCGTACCATGCGGCGCTTCGTATAACATCGTGCCATCTTTACTTTCAATGATAGAACTGGCCGTGGCCAGGCTGCCGCCCAGTGCCGCAGAGATATCCGAAAAAATATCACCATCAAGGTTCTGTGCGGGATACGAACCGTTTCGTGGCGGGTCGGTTATTAACTTCTTCAATTGACTGGATGGACGCATGATCATAAATGAGGGTGGCGGCGTATCTTCCTTCGCCAGCTCTCGTCGTACTTGCGTGATCACGGTGCTGAACACTTCGTCGTATTCCATGTATTCGCGTTTTAGTCCAAAGTAGACTTCTTTGTTATTGCGCGAAGCGTCACTGAATACTTGGCGAACCCAGTCCATAATTGCGTCTCGGTCATTCGACATTAATAAGACAGGATCATTCTTATTAACCTGTCGCGCATGTTTTTCGCTGCCATCAACAATGACTTTTAGAATGCCATCTTCGGCCATGGGTGCGTTGAAGCTGCCATATTGGTCGCCGCCACCCGCGCTCATTCGTGAGATAGACACACGCGTCTTGCGGTCGGATAAACCGTAACGTTTTAACTCTTCAACAAGCTTATAGAGCTTACGCCCCGTGGTGTTATCTGGCACTCCCCACAAAGCGCGTTCGGGTGGATTCGCCACTAATCGAGCCGCTTGCGCATCGATAAGCTCATAGTGATATTCAAGACCCAGTTCTTTAAACTTCTCTTGATAATCTGACTGGAAAATAGTTTCAATCGCTTCACGCATAACACCGTCATAACCTGGAATAACTGTGTCTTTAAGCCCCAAATAAGTGTCGCGTTTTTCTTCCACTGCACGACTAAAGAAACGATGCGCCCACTTCTTCACCTCTTCAATATCGTTAGTTGCTAGCAACCAGGGATCACCTTTGTTTATAAACCGTCTGTGAAGTTCCTGCGGATCACCACTGCTGCCAACAAACATAAGCTTCAACACACCTGTGTCACTGGCCAGCTTGTTATGGCTATGCTTTATGCCACCTGTTTCCATGGTATCAACGACGATATCGCGCCCCTTCCAACCGGGCTTTATTAGCTGAAGATTACGAAACGGAATATCCTCTCGAATAATATTTCCGCCTATTCCTTTGCGTATAGCACCATTGGGTGACTTGGTAGCCAACCGGTGAAGCTTCGATTCATCAATGCTCGGATGCTTGGCCAGCAATTCGTCTAATTGTTGTCGATTAACGGTCATACCGGCATTTTTTATACCAACACCGTGCTCTTTAAGCGCATTGATAGCATCAAGTATCGCCTCACCATTGCTCAACAGACGATTTTCCGCAGTCAGATCGATTTCGACTAATTTGATATCAAGACGGCTTGTTACAAACTGTTCGAGAATTCGTTCGAAAGCAATTTGTGCCATCTCATCGCCGTGTAACACTACCAGCGGATTATCTACTGCTAATTTCTTGCTCATATCAGTTGCTGTTGTCCGTTCGCTTCCTTTTCAAGCAGAATAGATAGCCCGACCTATGAATGCAAGTTATAGTCTTGGCCTGACTGACTTCTACAGGAAATAGAAATGCTTGCCAAAATTATCCTCTGGCTATCCGTTGTTATGCTCGGCCTTTATGGGATTAGCTGCTTTTTCAATGCCAATCTGGCGGCCGGTTACGCGGGTTTGGCAATTACCAATACAGACGCGCGGATCGAGATGATCGCAATGTACGGTGGCGTACAGATCGCCGTTGCGCTGTTTTGTCTTTTTGGTGTCTTAAACCCCATTCGTTACCAGCAACCCGCTTTGTTATTGCTAGTGCTTGTATTTGGTGGTCTTGCCTTAGGCCGAGTGTATGGCTTGCTGACAGGCAGTGAAGGGGCTGGCATCTATACCCACGGTGCGTTGGCTTACGAGGTTTTCTCGCTGCTACTAGCCGCGTTCGCTCTTCGTCAGCAAAGCAACCCAGCCGCCCACTAAGGGGCCTGGTACCACACTGGTGATGTCCAGGCCATTTCCTGAATGGCTGTAGGGTAGGAACCATCAGTGCAAACCACAGGACGTTTGTCTTCTGCCAAGCGTTCACAATCATGCACGCTCCAGCGAGGTACTGCGTGTTCCACCGCTCTAAGGTAGTAATAGGTAGACAGTGTGGGGTCAAAGCTCTGATCGGTATATACCGCGCATAAGCTGTCGTGTTGCTCAGCTTGATTGCCACCTGCAATATCAATCACTTCGCTGATTTTTTTACCGTCTGCCCGGATCCAGCCTTTGATCAGTTGCAATTTTTGCAGAGAGCTTGCATCACTTGCTGCATCGCGTTGCACCGATGCGATAAAAACCGGTTTACTGCTGGCCGATGGTGCGGAACTTAAATCCCCACCCATTGGAACACCATTGGCATAGCCTTCACTGACAAGGTCGGGACTGTCACAGAGCTTACTTGAGTAATCCCAGCCAGCAAAAAACCTCGGCACAATTCTTGGCCCGGTTGTACCAAAAACCTCGCGCCGCTGCATGGCTTCGAAAATTGCATCACGTGAATTTTCCATCGCCCAAACACCCGCTAACCCCCCTGGATTACCGTCTATATTGCTAGTCAATAATCCGGGTTGAACGCGCTGTTGGGCACTGGTTTCAAACGCAACATGGCCTCGCCAGTCGCTCTCTGACACCGCACCGGGGGTTGCCGCATGCGTATCGGTTGCGGCAATAACACCGAGTTTAACTGGGTTCAAACCAATCTCGTTTTCTTCCGCAAGTCCGACAAGTAATCCGGAACGCAGATAATCCGTAGCGTCTACGCAGCCTGCGCCCAACATGCCATTTTCACCAGCACCTTGAACGCATTCCTCAGTAACTTCCGAGGCCGCTTCCATACGTATGTCAGCGCCATTGCCCACTCGGTTACTAAACTCTTCCAACTTCCCGATGTGGCGAACGGCTTCCACTTCACATAATTCATCAGGTTCGCCGAGCACACTGCCGAGACCATTGATACATTCGGAATTACCCTTGTGCTGAAAAACCTCCATGATTGGTTCGCGCTGCAATCGCGTGCGCGCGTACGCCACGCGATTCTCCTGAGTATCTTCCAGACGCATATAAGGCGCCATGCGACCATTCGCCAAATTGCTATTGTGTGGAATTGTTAGGTAATCGCAGCCTTGTTCAGTGGCGCAGGCTGCATCCAGTTGGCGCCATAGCTCGCTGTCATACGGGGCATCAATGTAGGATACGGGTAAATCCGGAACCGTCGCATTGCGAAATATCACATTGCGATGATAATTGGATGTGCCGGGTGTACCCGTATATTCATAAGCAATGAAGCTGGTAAATTCACAGGCGGAACTGACATCGTTCGCGGCAGCTGCCGCATCAGCCATGCGTTGCCATGGCCCTTTCGCAAAGTCTCGACACAAGCTGCCGTCTTCGCTGCAGATTTCCTGAATTCTTTCGGGAGTCTCTGTAGTAATCACCTGGCCCAACATCACCATACCGGTTCGTTGGTCGCTGCGATAGCGAGCACAAAAAGGGGTTTCATAGCTGGGTGAGCCAGCCTCCATGCATAACCGACGCTCACCGAGAAATTCACCATGGTCAGTGACCGCCAGAAAGTCTAATGGACGATCTATCGCATACTCACCAACAGGTTTGCCATCCTCAGACAATGGCCAAAATGGAATCGCTTCACCTTGCGCAAAATTATTCGCATCAATTGGGGTGGCGCCAATGCTGTTCGCGGAGGCATCAAACGAGAAGCTGGTGTGAACGTGTACGTCACCAAACAAGGCAACACGTTGCTCTGAGTATTGTTCGCAAGGCTCTCTGGGCTGGGTATAGCGCACTGCTCGCGCAGCGGATACAGCTGGTTCTGCGGTAGTGACTGGCGCGGAGGGTTCAGACTGTTTTTGTTCAGTGGGATTGCAAGCGATAAGCGCGAGTGCGCTGCAGACTACTAAAAGTACAAGTTTCATAGTGTTCTCCGCGTTGAGCTGCGGTTAGTTTACCGCAGACCATCAACGTTGAGGCCACTAATATGTTGGCAAAGCCCTTACTAGGCTTCGCTGAAGACAGACTCGCTGTTAAGCCCTTGCTTCTCCAGCACACCACGCAGACGCTTCAGTGCTTCTACTTGAATTTGCCGCACGCGCTCACGCGTCAAACCAATCTCATGACCAACCATTTCCAGCGTGCTGGGCTCATGACCCAACAGCCCGAAACGTCTGGCAATCACTTCGCGTTGTTTTTCTGATAATTCCAGTAACCAGGCGCTAATGCTGGCGCGCATATCACTGTCTTGCAGTAAGGTTTGCGGGTCAGATACTTTTTGATCGGCAATCGTATCAAGAACCGTTTTATCGGAATCAGCACTGAGCGGTGTGTCTACCGACGTTACCCGCTCATTGAGCTTGAGCATCTTCTTGACGTCATCAATTGGCTTATCAAGCAATTCTGCGATTTCTTCTGCACTGGGTTCGTGATCCAGCTTTTGCGCTAGCTCTCTCGCCGCGCGCAGATAGACATTCAGCTCTTTCACCACATGGATCGGCAAGCGAATGGTTCGCGTTTGATTCATGATGGCGCGTTCGATAGTTTGTCGAATCCACCACGTAGCGTAGGTTGAGAAACGAAATCCTCTCTCTGGGTCAAATTTTTCGACGGCACGGATCAAACCCAGGTTACCTTCTTCGATTAGGTCGAGAAGGGATAGGCCACGGTTTAGATAGCGACGTGCAATTTTCACCACTAGTCGCAAGTTACTTTCAATCATTCGCTTGCGTCCGGCGTCTTCGCCACGCTGCGCCATGCGCGCAAAATGAACTTCCTCTTCCGCAGACAGCAACGGCGAGAAACCTATTTCACTTAAGTAGAGTTGAGTGGCGTCAAAATTGCCGCTGACCTCATCTTCACGTTCTTCACGAATCTCTCGAACGGGATCTGTATTTATTTTCTTTTTTGCTTTGCCCTTACCCGCTTTAGCACCTTTTTCTGGAGCATCTTCAGCCTGCACTTTACGTGGCCGACCACGTTTTGGTTTTACGGTTTCCGCGGGGTCTTGTGTTTCCAATGTTTCGGTCATTTGTTCATCATTTTGAGCTTTGGTAGGTGCAGTCGTTTTTGGCGATTTCCTGGGACGTCCTTTTTGCTTCTTAGGCTCACCTGATTCTGGTAGAGCATTTTCGTTCCCAGCTTGCATAACAACACCTTCTTTTATCGGGTTCATACTTATCACAAATAAGGATCGCTAAAGTATAGACGCTGATTTGTGACCCTGTTCAACAATTCATTGCAAAATTGTTGACGTTTATTTTCGTTGTGCTGGCCTGTTCTGTGCATACGTCTGTGCACAAAAATAAGCCAGCGTCACCAGTCAAACTGGCTCAGCCTCGCTTTGGTAAGAAGCTGAGCGGATTGACTGGCTTGCCTGCCTTTCGAATTTCGAAATGCAACTTCGCCTGTCTGGCAACACCGCTCTTACCTATTTCGGCAATCTTCTGTCCATCTTTAACTTGCTGACCTTCTTTTACTAACAATCGACTGTTATAGGCGTATGCGCTTAAATACTCAGCGCTGTGCTTAACGATCAGTAAATTTCCATAGCCTCGGATTCCGTTTCCCGAGTACACAACCTTGCCAGCGCGTGTTGAGTAAACGGCTTGCCCAAGCACACCTTCAATGTCTATGCCTTTACTCGCCAGCTGACCGCCTGAATTTTGACCAAAGCGACTGAGCACTCGACCGCTGGTTGGCCAGCGCCAAGCCGCGCTTTCTCGCTGGGTGGCAACAAGCTTTGGCTTGGCCGCTGGTTTAACCCGCTGTTTCGTTTTGGACGCAGCTGCTCTACTGACTAACTGCAACCGTTCGCCAGCATGTATGACATAAGGTGCTGGAATATTGTTGTTCCGCGCAAGCTTCTTGAAATCTTGCCCATACATCCAGGCAATGGAATACAAGGTTTCACCGCGCCGCACAGAATGTGTTCCTGATGCAGGCATGGCCTGGCGTACCGACTTGGCTGGCCGACCAGATGCTGTATCGCGCTCAACAACAGGTATAGCGCTACCGCTACATGCTGTTATCAACAGGCACAGACTGCTAAGCCGTACCCATTGCGCTGTGGATTGCCATGCCCACATTGTTGATCTTCCAAAGTGCCGGAGACCATGCTGCAATCAAATCGAGTACAGCGCAAGCCGAAACGCGAACATGCCTTAAGAAATGGTCTTATATCACTGTTTTAGAAGAGAATTGTACTGATAAACGAGAAAGATCTTTAAGAATCTGTCTGCTGCTCACCTGGCCCGAGCCGTGACATCAGAAACACTAAAACAACGCCAAACACCATCAACCCGACTACGGTGATGGTGTAAGGGTCCTGCCCGCTCAGCTGCGCAAATTCATTTGGCATCAGGTTTTCCGTACGCAAGGCCACCACACGGCCATCGGATTTTTCGTAACTTTCAACCACGTGCTGCCACGGCCATACCATTGCCAGTGAGCCCGCGAGAAAACCCGTTAGCAAGGCCAACACTGGACCTTGAAAACGCGTAATCAGGTAGGACAGGACATGCGAAAAACCAAGCAGGCCTACCAGACATCCCGACGCAAACGTTATGATAAATACAATATCAAAGGATTTAAGCGCATTGATTACGGTCGGGTACATTCCTATGATCAACAAAATAAAACTGCCCGATATACCCGGCAGTATCATTGCGCAAATTGCGATGGCGCCACTGAAAAATATGGTCGCTGTAGTCGCTTCTACTTCAGTTGGCCGAATGTTTCCTATCAGAATCGCTATCGCGATCCCGGCTACAAGAAACACACATTCTTGCCAACGCCATCTAACCTGGGTACCCAGATAGACACAGGATGCGATTATCAAACCAAAGAAAAACCCCCAAACCGCACTGGGATAATTAGCCAGCAACCAACTTATCAGTCTGGCCAGCGACAATATGCTGAGGGCTATGCCAGAACCCAGCACGGCCAAAAACGTGCCATCTATATGCGCCCAGGCCGCAGCAAACCCATCTTTGAACAACACGGCTACCGCCGAGGGTACCGATCGAATGGCATTTAATAATCGGAAGTAAATGCCGCTAATGAATGCAATAGTACCGCCAGACACGCCGGGCACCACATCCGCGGCCCCCATGGCCGCACCGGTTAGAAACAATCGCAGCATTGCGCAATCCTCAACAGACGCCTGTTTTCAGGGGAACAAATCGAACAGGCTCTATGTTGTTCACTTGCCAGCCTTGTTCAGTGCGAGTGACTACCTGCAGCTCTTGCTGCGACTCACCGACCGGCGTAATCAATCTTCCGCCCACTCTTAACTGATCATAGAACGCTTGCGGAATATTTGCCGGCGCGGCGGTGGAAATAATGACGTCAAAGGGTGCTTCATTTGACCATCCTGCGAAGCCATCGGCATAACGTAATTGCACGTTACGCAACTGCATAAGGCTCAAGCGACGACGGGCTTTTTCCTGCAAAGGCCGGATACGTTCCACGCTGTACACTTTTGGTACCAGTTGTGCGAGCACTGCGGTTTGATAACCAGAGCCAGTGCCTATCTCAAGCACTTTGTCAGCGGCGCCATGCGCCAATACCAGCTCGGTCATGCGCGCAACAATGTAAGGCTGCGACAGCGTTTGTTCAAATCCAATCGGCAACGCACAATCTTCGTACGCTCTGTGCGCCAAGGCCTCGTCCAGAAATATATGTCTGGGTGTTTCCCGCAGGGTGTCCAATACCTGCGTATTTGAAATACCTTGTTCGCGCAGTCGTTGAATCAGTCTTTCGCGGGTACGCTCAGACGTCATGCCGATTCCTTTGAGATTAATACTATTCACTCAGCCACGGACTCCAAATTTTATTTGCCGCCGCATTATACGCAGCAACGTCTTATTGTTAACGAGTGGTTGCTTGCACAATTTCACGTATCAGGCTTGTCGCATAGCTGCCACGGCGTAACCCGAACTCCAGACGCAGCTCAGCACTATTGATCTGCCAGGAAAAATCGATGGCCAAGGCTCGCAGAGCACGCCTTGCCGCTGCCATTGATATTCCCTCAAGTCCCTCAACGAGATGCGGCTCAGTTGCAAGGGTGGCGCTTTCAATCTCCAGAGCGCGTCCATCCGGCTGCATGCCGCCTACCCCATGCAAAGGACCAGTTGGGTGTAGCTCACCTGCAGCAACCCGACTGCGCAGGCTGTCATCAAGCGCCTGATTAAACACGCTGTTGCGGCCATCCAACTGCAGCACATCACCCTCTAGCGCCTGGTTCCAATAAGCACCTTGAATGCGCTCAGACAACACCTTGTTAAACAACAAAGCACGGCTTGCCGACAGTAAAAAACTGTCTTTACCACGCGCCTTGAACTTTCGCGACCGACGTCGTTGCAGGCGCTCAAACATGGCGTGTGCCGCATTAATATTTGAACCGTTGTAGCCAAATCGTTGCTCACCAAAATAATTTGGGAAACCGTTCGATTGAATCTTGCGAAGTCGTTCTTCCAGTTCAACTGGGTCGCAGGATAGCTCGCGAATATTGATACTGAAATAATTGGCGCGATGCGCACCCACGCGCAATTTCTTACGATGGCGCTTGCACTCAATTACCCGCAGTTGCTCAGACTCCAGTTGCGTCCAATCCGGCATCTGGTGCACACCACAATGCACACTGAACCATTGACGCGTGATCGCACGTCGGTCCTTCAGCCCACAGTAGCCTATGCCCGTAGGGTTAATGCCTGCAAATTTCTGCAGGGTTTTGGCAACATCAGCCGTATTTAAGTCACGCTTCTCAATATGCAGACAAACATGCTCGCCTTCCCCATCAAGTTCGAAACCTAATTCTTCATGGACGACAAAATCTTCACATTCAACTTTCAGGCGCCCAGTGACCGTCGGCACACCGAATGCATACTGGAATGCCGGAATGGCGGAAGACGTCACTTCCTGAGATACATCAGACATTCAATGCGAAGACTCTATCAACACCACCGCATGAGCGGCCAGCCCTTCGCTCCGGCCGAGATACCCGAGCTTTTCAGTGGTGGTGGCCTTAACGTTGATCTGCCCTACCCCACAGTCGAACACAGCAGCAATGGTGCTTCGCATGGCGTCTTTGTAGTCATTTACACGCGGTTGTTGCGCAACGATCGTGATGTCTGCATTCACCAAGCGATAATCAAGTTGTTGAAGCTTGGTCACGGTTTGGTGAAGTAACTCTTTACTGTCAATGCCACTTAGCGACGGATCTGTATCAGGAAAATGCTGACCGATATCACCCAAAGCAGCCGCGCCAAACAGCGCATCGCACAAAGCATGTAAAACAACGTCCCCGTCGGAATGCGCTTTGACCCCGCGGTCATGTGGAACCTGAACCCCGCCAAGCATCACATGATCGCCGTCACCTGTAGCATCCTTGAATGCATGAACATCATAGCCATGACCTATGCGAATCATTCAGACCTCTGTTCCAATTGCTGCTGTAGTGTTGCTTCGATGGTCGCCACATCGGCGCCATAGGTTAATTTTATATTGCTTCGTCGACCCTCGTGTAAGCGTACTTTGTGC
>JBGCDE010000252.1:0-7590 GCA_045105115.1 Pseudomonadales bacterium
CGCTGCCCGAAGTTTCGACAGCGAACGGCAGTTGCTCGCCGCTAAGATAGCACGTACCAGCCACCGCCCCTGGGGTTGTCGACCCAGAACGGTTACATGGTCCGGCCGGATAGAAATCGTATTCAGCATTGAGAAAGGCAATGTTGGCTCCCAGAGTAAGCCCATCTGATATCAACACCCTGCCATCCAGCTCAAGTCCTTCACTGGTTGCCGCTCCGGCATTACCAATGATGGTCGCAATGGCCCCCGCACCGTCGACTATGCTGCTTTTAACCTGCAAGTCAGTGAATTCAGTAGTGAATATGGCTGCGTTAAGTTCTGCTCTGCCACCGAGAAATCGACCCTTCATGCCAACTTCGAATGACTCGGCATCTTCATCCCCGTAGATTAGACCATCTAAAGCCGCGGACCCTGCAGTTGCCACGCCACCTGATTTAACGCTCTGTGCATATTTAGCGTACAGCATCACATCGTCATTCACATCCCACTCTACAGACAGTTCAGGCATTAGGTTATCTGACGAAATGATTCCCGCGGTGTCACCGACAGAAAGGCCGTTAGCATTCAGAACTGCGCCACCAATAAATGTCCCAAGGCCTCCGTCGGCTGCTTTCAGATATAAGCCCGAGCCAGTAGTTTGCGCACTACGGACGTACTTCTTCTCATCATCCGAGTAGCGTACGCCAGCGGTCACACTGACGCTTTCGTTGATATTCCATGTACCGTTGACAAAGAGTGACATCAGCTCTGCGTCTTGTGCCAAGTTTGCTCCAGCAAGCTCCCACAACGGTGGCGCACCTGTCACCGCTGCGTCAACAACCGCTGGCGGCAGTCCCGTAACCAACGAAAGCAGTGGCGTGACATCGATTGTATTCGGCTGATCGGTGAACAATGAAGAGTCCTGATAGTAAACGCCAGCGATCCACTCGAAAGCTTCACCTGCGGGTGAAGCGAGTCGTATCTCAATGCTTGTTTGATCGTACTCCTCAAAGTTTGTTCCAGAATAAATACTGAAAGGCAGGCCAGCGATATTGACAGCGGCATCATAGGAGTAATCAGAGTAGCCTAACAACGCACTTAAAGTATATTCGCCCAGTGCCCAATCCAACGCCAGGCTGACATTGTCAATTTCCTGGTCCGCACCCAAAGGAAGGCGGTAATTGCCGCCGTTAATGCTGTCATGAAGTGCTTTGAAAGGAATGTTTTCAGAAGCAAAGCTGCGGCCATCAAACTGGCCATCAAGACCTCGCAAGTCGAAAGTCCCAGGCTCAGCGGCATTGACACCGGCAACGCGATCGAATAAACCACCAGGAGCGGCATCAGTCGCTAGAGTATTCGCATTAACAATTTCAGTGATCTGACCGGTGGATTCAGCCTCATTGTGCTCCCACCGAAAGGTTGCCTTCATTTGATCAGTTGGTTGCCAAACCAAAGACAATCGAGCCATATCGTGTTCGAGCACACCCGCATCGCCGGAGACATTGTTCTCAAGCCAGCCATCTCCGCTGTCCTTTGTTTCCAAAGCCAAACGCCACCCCAGAGTCTCGCCGACTGAACCGCCAGCAACGGCCCTAACGCGCATGCCACTGTATTCGGCTTCATACTCACCGGTTAACGAAAGCTCAAATTCGTCGCCAGGATTATTCACAGCACCATGCACACTGACCGCACCAGCGGTTGAATTAAGGCCAAACAAAACGGCCTGCGGACCACGCAGAACCTCTACCCGATCGACATCAAAGAAAGGCGAACGGCTTTGACGAGAACGCGGCAGATAGACACCATCTTTGTAAGTCGAAACAGACTGCTCAAACCCTCTGTCTTCTCCGGAACCGACGCCACGCATTGTAATCTGGCTGACAGTCAAGGAATCACTGACCGAGAAGTTAGGTACTGAGATGGCCATGTTCTCAAAATTATCGATGCTCATCTTATTCAAGCGATCGCCGGAAAGCGCCACTACTGATATAGCAATATCCTGAGTGCTTTCTGCTCGTTTTGTAGCCGTAACTACAACTTCCTCTAGCACGCCCTGAGCAAAAGTGCTGCTGGCAGGCAGCGTGAACGCAGCAACGGCAATGGCCATTAAAGAAAGTCGCCCTGGCGTGTGATTCTGATTCATATTGTGCTTCATCGAAAACTCCTCGTTTGGGTGTCAATTATTGTTGTGTACGTCTAATTAGTGTTTCGCTTAGCATGTCGGCTGAAACCATGTGCATGATCTATTGACAAGCAATTATGCGTCGGTCAATTCAGGCAGATTGTGAGTCAAATAATGCACGGAAAGCCACCATTAGGCGTGCTGTCGAGAAAACGGCAGTCAATAGAGATTGACGAGTGGAAACCGTGATCTGTGAAGAGCGCGCTCGCTAGAGTTTAAGCGCTAACACTCAAGCCTCCGTCAATTGTGATCAGTTCCCCAGTCATAAATGCCGCTTGCTCTGAGCAGGCAAACACAGCCATTGCGCCAATTTCATCGGGTAAGCCCATCCGGCCTACTGGCACGCGGCTGATCATATCTCGAAGGACCTCGGGGTCAAATCCATTGTCCTCATAGATTCCGGTAGCTACTACGCCTAGCACCAATGAGTTACAGGTAATACCACAGTGGGCATACTCTCGCGCCGCTTGCTTAGTTAGGGCATTAAGTCCCCCCTTCGCTGCAACATAAGCTGGTACACCCTTTTGGCCGTAAAGAGAATTTGTAGATGATATATTCAATATTCGGCCCCACTGGTTCTTCTTCATATACGGTGCCGATTCCCGTATCCACATATAAGGGCCGGTTAAGCTAACGTCTATTTCATTACGCCATTTCTCTGGCGACATGTTCGCAATGCTACCCAAGTTATTAGTTAGTGCCGCGGCATTAATCAGCAGATCAACAGATCCAAATTGTTCAACCGCTGCTAAGACAACGGCCTGAACGTCATCTGCTACTCGTTGGTCGCCTGCTACTGCAACGGCGTCATATCCATCGCTGCACAAATCGCGTGCCAACTGTTCGATGCCGTCTGCCAACACGTCTGTTACAAGCAGTTTTACGCCTTCCTCAGAGAGTGCCCGAGCAATGGCGTTGCCAATACCCTTAGGCGATGCACAGCCAGTAACAATCGCTACTTTCCCGCTTAATCCAAAATCCATACTCTATTCCTCAATGGTCTTCATTAACGCA
This sequence comes from Pseudomonadales bacterium, assembly GCA_045105115.1. GTDB lineage: Bacteria > Pseudomonadota > Gammaproteobacteria > Pseudomonadales > JAUIET01 > JAUIET01. Next base: position 3,176 of record JBGCDE010000252.1, read on the forward strand.
ACCTCTGCCAACAAACGAGTGGAGTACAGCGTCGGTAGCAAGGAATTATCGGCGATATGATTAGCGAAATTTCAGTACAACCCAAAACAACTGCTTCAAACCTCGCCTTTTTTTAACACTCTATCACTGTTTGATAGTAAGCCACTGAGTCAGTTAGGACTTGGTCGGTCAGTGGGTCGTTTCAGAAGATTCGGGCACTCTGTACTAGCAGACGCTGCTGTGTCTCGGCAACGACTAAGCCCCAGGTACTTAGTCTGTGGGCAACAAAGCATTAACTGCATCCAGCGCTTCCAGATATTCATTGATCAAGCGGTAAATAACATCCTTGCTGGATTCCACATGATTGATCTGACCAATCACTTGGCCGCAGATATTCATGGCTACGCTTTGGGTCTCGCCTTTGCCAGCATAGGCCTCTGTTCGTCGCATCGCGTCGGCTGTAATCAATCCATGCAATGGCATGGGAAGAGGCTCGATCGTCTCTTTACTGTCCCAGAATTCGGTCCATTCATTGCGCAGCACGCGCGCGCCCTTGCCGGTCCAGGCTTTGGTTCGAACGGTGTCATTGACTGTGGCATTCAGCAGGCTTTCCTTTTGCGCAGGTTGTGCGTGTGCTTCCTCAACAGTTAGCCACAGCGAGCCAGTCCATACGCCTTGAGCACCCATCGCCAGGGCTGACAACATTTGCCGCCCATTGCCGATACCTCCAGCCGCGAGTACGGGTAAAGGGTGAACTGCGTCGATGATTTCCGGCCACAATACAACTGAGCCAACTTCCGGTGTATGCCCTCCGCCTTCACCGCCTTGCGCCACTACAAAGTCCAGCCCTGCATCTTTGTGCTGCAATGCTTGTTTTTTCTTGCCACACAACGCGCCTATCAGGCGGCCACTGTCTTTTACCATGCGCACGACCTGTTCGGGCGGTGTGCCTAGCGCATTGGCTATTAGTTTGCACTTAGGCCTGGTAAGCGCTTCCTCGATGCAGGGCATTACTGTCTGCATCGTCCAACCGAGTATGTTCGGCCTACCTGTTTCAGGCCATGGCGGCACACCGTGATCAGTCATTAGCTTTTCAGCCTGTTCCAGGTGACTGTTGGGCACCATGGCCCAGAGTTTATTTTCCAGTTCCTCTTCACTTAGATCAGGTTCATCGCGACCCACATAGTTCTGCGGTATTACTACGTCTACGCCATAGGGCTTGTCGCCAATGTGAGCATCTATCCAGTCCAGCTCTTCCTTCAGTTGCTCGGCATTCATGAAACCGGCGCCAAGAACACCAATACCGCCAGCCTTACTAACGGCCACCACCACATCGCGGCAATGGCTAAACGCAAAGATAGGTACTTCAATCTCAAGCTGTTTACAAATACCTGTGTACATGGCGTGGCCCCAGTTATTCTTCCGATTCTTCAGTTCATCGAAAATCGACTTTATAGCAGGTTTACTTAATGGCTTTGTCTTTACAGGAAGATATTAGGTTTGCTTGGCTACTTGCTTAACTAAGTGGCTGCCAAAACACCGCGCATGATCACCGCACGAGCACTCTTCGCTAACGAGCGACCGTCGAGTCGGTCACCCCAACGATACCATTCCAACAGCATGCCGTCGGTAAGAGCAACCAGCACAGCCGCTTGCTCACGGGGTGACATCTCCTTGTTGAACTCGCCGCTGCGTTGGCCATCGGAATTAACACGCTCCATTTCATTGTGATAGCGGTCGTACATGGTTTTCACGTAGTCTTCAACGGCGTCTTCGCGACCAAAGAACTCAAGTGATATCAGAATGGGTAGAAGCAATAATTCTTTGTTGTCAGCGCCAATTGCGGCGCACCAATCAACAAACATATTCAGTTGGTCGCTTGCGGAGCTGTTTGACTTACGCATGTCGCTAAATATTCCAGCGTACAGTTCGTTGGACTGGCCAAGCAATTCCAACAAAAGGGCTTGCTTGCCTTCGAAGTAGAAATACACTGCGCCTTTGGTAAGCTCGGCTTGCCGGGCGATATCATCAATGCTGGTTGTACCAAAGCCCTTTGACACAAACAGTGCCAAGGCAGAGCTCAGGACCTGCTCGGTGCTGTGTTCACGTCGTTCCTGATTACTGCGCCGGCCTGCTTTTGCCATGCTTACAATACAGCTCGAAATTCGGACGGCGATTTACCTGTCCAGCGGCGGAAGCTGCGTGCAAAGTTGCTACAGTCGCTGAAGCCAAGCATATAGGCCACTTCACCAACGGTAATGTCGGCACGTGATATGTATTCCTCAGCCAGCTCACGACGAGTTTCGTTAAGAATGCTTTGATAGCTGCTGTTCGACATTTTTAAGGTATGTGACAGTTGTGCTTCTTCCACCGCCATCACGGCCGCCACATCAGCCAGCGCAAACCGCCCCGTTGGCAGCAAATCAAACAAGGTAATGCGCACTGCATTAACGGTATCTACTCGACCAAGGTTTTTCAGATAGTCAAACACCATGCATTCGCTGCGCCTCGCCAACTCGGCATTACCACCGGGGAATGGCAGGTCAAGATCTGCGACCGGAAACACAATCTTGTTGTCAGCGGCCTTGAATTCCAGCGGGCAGTTGAAATGTTGCTTGAACTCGTCCAATTCATCATTGGGAGAATCACAGTGGAAAGTGACTCGCAATGGTGCGTATTCAGGTTGGTAAGCCATTCGAATCAGCTTCAACCAGGTCGCGGCCCACCCGGAAATTTGGGCGAGCGCTTCTTCATTGTTTTTAAAATCCACGACGGTGGTGTAACTGAGTTCCGCCTGATTTCCATTCACGGTAAAGGCGGTCTGTTCAGTTGTATTGATATACGCGTAATATCGCTCCAGGCGCTCACAGAATTTGCGCAAGCTGGTGGATGAGATCAACATAATGCCAAACGAATGATAGGTGGTGGCATGCACACTTTCGGCATACTTCAATCCAAATATTGGACCAAGTTTGCTGCTGGATACCCGCGCTACAATTGAGGAAATAGTCTCTAGCGATATTCTGGCATCGTATTCAGACGTCGATTGTAGATCAACCCCGGCTTCTTCTAGAATGGCATCAGCATCCAGGCCAAGATTCTGCAGGGTCTCGACCAGACCCTTCAGTGTACCGGCATAACTTGTTGAAACCTGATCACCCAAAACCTTGTAGACCTCCAACGACTATTAGCTGATTGTAAGGCCTGCCGTCAATGTAGCCAATGCTTAACCGCCACTTACGGTGATGGTAACTCAAGATGTAATTTAGCGGTGACCGTTTCGCCATTGGGACCACTGATGGCGGCATCAACCAGGACAATAGAGGAATCTACCTGTATTTAAGTGACCGACCCCGCTACGGTGATGGTATCACCAACGCAATTAAATCCGGCCATTCGCAAGGATTCGATTCGCTTTAAACGACCGCGTAGCCCCATCCATTCGCGCGCCAGACGTTCAAACATGGCCATGAGAAAGAAGGTGTTTGCGTAGGCATCCTTGGCGCCTGTCGCTTTAGCTACCTTCTGGTCGTGATGAATCAGCGACATATCTCGATTCGCCCCTGCTTCCATCACTAGTCGCTGTAGCGTGATTGAAATCGAAAATGGCGGCAATTGCTCACCAAGCTGTACATCTTCTAAATAGCGTTGTTCGTTGCCTTCTTTCATAGCTGGCGTCATTACTTTTCCGCCTCTTTGTCGGGTGGCACGAAGCGAAAAATATCAAGCACTGCCACCGCAACGATCTGATCTTTCTGATTAGTGTAGGTGTCTTCTTGTTTCAGGAATGCGCCCTTACCCACTCTTAGCTCTTTGTGATGTATGCCTATCAGCTTGCTGGAAATCTTAATTTGATCGCCGACGTACATCGGTTCGAAAAACTCCACGTCGATGGTTGTTGCAAAGCTGAGCGTACACGGAGCAGGCACATCGAAAATGACTGGAATGTTGATTTGTTTTGGCTCGTCGCCGGCTTGCTCCAGCGGGTCACCGGGTTGCCAGTATGGGCCAATCCCAAAGGTCATCACCATCGTGGCTGGCGCCACAACACCTTCGTAACCGGCAAAGCGGGCGCTTTCTTCGTCGTAATGCAAAGGGCAAGCGAATTGCTTGGCTTCCAGCCAACGACGAATGCTGCCCTGCTCCACCGGGTCGGCGCCCATACTCTCGCCAACAACCTGGTTCAGATAAGTCTCGGTTTCTTCCCAGCTACCCCACTTTCCCCACGCTGCTTGTTCGCTCATTTACTTGACCGGGCGAAAATACGGCAGGGTCACATCGTCGGTAACGTCTTTGTAGACTACCTCCAGCTGCATGCCTATCTGAACATCCTCCGGCTCGCACTCCACCAGATTGGTGTGCATTCGAATGCCTTCGGGCAAGTCTATCCAGGCCAGAATAATGGGGAGGTCTTCAACAAACATTTCCTCCACACC
>JBGCDE010000253.1:0-4447 GCA_045105115.1 Pseudomonadales bacterium
GCATGCAGCCCTTGGGTTGGCCAGTGGAGCCAGAGGTATAGACGATCATGGCCACGTCATTTTTGTTTCGTACCGGTATTTCCAGCTCATTTGCACCTTGTGCAATTTGTTCTCTCATTGCGGATGGCAAGGCAGGAATACCCTCCAGTTCAGCATCCAGGCAAAACAAATTAACCAAACAGGCATGCTGTGCCGTCAGCCGCTCAGCGTCTTCCTGATAAGAGCGACCCAGAAACTCGGAAAGAAATATCAAGGCAACGGGTTGCGCATCACCGATGACATACGCCATTTCTTCATATTGATAGACTGGATTAATGCCAACCCATATCGCGCCAACAGCGTTCAATGCAATGAACAAGCTGTACGCATCTGCCCTCGGCGTTGTCAGTACGGCGACCCTATCACCGGGCTTTATGCCCAAAGCCAATAATGATTGAGCAAGCTCACGCACCTGGTGAGCTAGTTCGGAATACGAAAGGTCGCCTAGCTCTGATGACATCGCCACCCGTTCCGGGCACTGCTCACCGTAGGTGAAAACGTAATCCGATATGGCCGCCTGCAATGTCTCTGGGTTCAACGTAATTCTCCAAGTAAAGACAAGCATACTATTGCAATAACAACTGGAAATACCTGTCATTGAGGGCAATCAATCCGTCGCCATGTATAGTCCCGGCGGCTGTAGGTTTGCCCTAATTGATAAGCAGTTAGTGAAGTCCAGCCCTTAAGCTAAGACAATCAGAAACCGGCATTTTGTGTATTTATGCGTCAACTCTCCCCTAGCGATGCGCTGTTCTTATACTTAGACAACGATTCCGTTTCAGCGCACGGCACCTTTGTCTGGATTTACGACGCCTCAGCGTGCGCGAATGGCGGTGTTACGCGTAGCGCCTTAATGGAGCACCTGAAAAAATTCTTGCCGCACTTTCCAGAACTCACGCAAAAACTGCATCGACTACCACTGGAATTTGATTACCCATACTGGGTGGAGGACGACAGCTTTGAATTGCTCTACCACGTGCGCGAACAAACCCTGCCTGCGCAATGCAATTGGCGCGGCTTCTGCGAAGCTGTGGCTAACATTCATGAGCAATCATTGGACTTTAAACACCCTCTGTGGGAAATGACGCTGTTGAACGCGCCCGGTGGCGTGCAAGGCCTGCCTGAGCACTGCTTTGCAATCACTCTAAAATTCCATCACGCCGCTATTGATGGCGCCACAGGCATAAATATTATTTCAGCCATTCATGACGGCGGAAGTGAACCTGCTCGCGCCGCTGAAACTGAATCCACCGAAGCACGCAAACCGGAACTGTACGAAAGTCTGTTTCGCGCCGGCATTCGTACTATGTCGTCGATGGACAAACTTGGCGGCATGTTGCGTAGCCGTTTTTCGGATGACGATGATGAACAACAGCAAAACGCAGAATCGTCGCATAGCGATGATGGCGACAGCAGCGATATTCCCCAGACCTTGTTTAATCAGTCAGTGAGCAGTGAGCACGTGTGGGAAAGCCGTGTGTTTGATTTGGACGCAATCAAAGCCATGCGCAAAGCCGTCCACGGTGCCACCGTGAATGACGTATTACTGACTTTGTGCGGCGGCGCGCTTCGACACTATTTATTGAAGCACAATGCTCTGCCTGAATTGGCAATGAAGGCGGGTTGCCCAATCAACATTCGCACCGAAGGTGAAGCTCAGTCTGGCGGCAATATGATTTACGCCATGATTGTGAGCATGCATACATCAATTGAAGACCCAATGGAACGTTTGCGGGCCATCAAGGGCTCATCAACAATCGCCAAACAGCAAATCGCTGAACAAGACCCACGCAAAATGGTGAGTATAGTAAGTCTTTTACCCGCTCAGACTCAGGCGGCAATAGGCCGTTTGTTTGACATTGCCCTTCCGCGGCTAGGTAGGGCTTTTAAATTCAACGGCTCAGTATCGAACTTGCCCGGACCACAGCAGGAACTGAGTTTGCTGGGCGGTCGACTGCTAACGATCAATGCCGCAATGCCAGTAATGAATGGCTTTGGCCTGTTCATTGGCTTATGTACCTACAACGGCAAGCTTAGCGTTTGCCTGAGTTCAGCTGCGAATATCGTTAAAGACCCAGGGTTTCTGGGCGACTGCGTGGAAACATCGTTTGCGGAACTGCAGGCCGCTATTCAGACCACCACTCGGCGCGCCAACCAAAGCAAGAAAGGCAAAGCCAATCCTAAAACCAAAAGGAACGCTCACTGATGTCCGACTACCAGGGTCACCTGCAGACGCTGCGCAAGCGAAAAGCCTCAAAGCGCGGCGTTGCATTGTTTGATTTAGACCGCACACTTATCTCGGTATACAGCGCACTGCCCTTGTTGTTAGAGCAAGTAAAGACGGGCCAAGTTAGTTACGTGGCGGCGATACAGCAATTGCTGATGGCGATTGGCCAGAGTCAGGAGGTGTATGAGTTTGAAGAGGTTCTCAAAACGGTTGCTGAACAACTGGAGAATCGCAGCGAGCAAGAATTTAGCAAGCTTGGCAGCTTGTTGTTTCATAAACATCTGCAAAAGAAAGTGTACATAGAGGCGCAAGAGCTGGTCGACTCACACAGACAACTTGGTCATCATCTTGTGATTGTTTCATCCGCTACGCGTTACCAGATTGAACCCGTCGCCGAGGCATTGGGGATTGACAATATCCTCTGTACCGAATTGGAAGTTGTCGATGGCAAATTCACCGGCGCCCTAAAAGGGCCTGCGTGTTGGGCGAAGGGCAAGCTCACGGCGACCCAATCGTTTTGTAAAACCCACAAACTCAACTTGAAAAATAGCTGGTTTTACACCGATGCTCTGGAAGATCTACCATTGCTCAATGCGGTGACTCACCCGGTCGCGGTCAACCCATCCGAATCTTTGGCAGAGCACGCCAAGATAGAAAGCTGGCCAATACTTGAATTTCGTAGCCGCTCACGGGCTAGCTTAATGGACATTGCCCGCACCGGCGCAATGTTTGGCAGTGTTGTACCAACTGCCTGGCTGGGCCTGGCATCACGATTTCTGGGTTCGGGCGACAAACGTCAAACATCCCTATCGAGTTTTACCACTTACGCCGACGTTGCACTGGAGTTAGCTGGCGTAAAGCTCGAGGTTAAAAACGAAAAGTACCTTTGGGAAAAACGCCCGGCCATTTTCGTGATCAACCATCAGAGTATTTTGGACGGCTTCATCACACCAAAGCTGGTTAAGAAAGACTACTTTATGATGGGCAAAAAAGAAGCACGCAACGTACCTTTGCTTGGCAAGGTCTTGGAAGACGCAGGCTTTATTTTGTTTGATCGCGGTGATCGTGAAGCCGCACTTGCCGCCTGCGACGAAGCGGCCGAGAGAATCAAGCAAGGGTATTCTCTGTGTATTTCACCAGAGGGTACTCGCAGCTACAACAAACGACTGGAGCCGTTTAAAAAAGGCGCGTTTCACATCGCCTTGCAAACCGGTGTACCCATCGTGCCCATCGTAGTAAAAAACGCAGCGGAGTTGTGGCCCAGAGGCCAGCAATTTGTTCGCCCTGGAACATTGCACATCGAAATTCTAAAGCCAGTGTCTACCAAGAATTGGACCAAAAGCACGTTACCTGAGCACCTTGACGCCCTTTATCACAGCTACCTTGAGGCACTCGACAGTCCCTACTAGAGAATCCATCATGCACAGCACGTTCACTCTAAGCGCTACCGATGGTTGCGCAGTTCACTGCCAACGTTGGGATGTCGATGAGCCCAAGGCCATCGTCCAAATTATACACGGCGGTGCCGAACACGCCGGGCGATATGAACGACTGGCAACAGAACTGATCAAACATAATTATGCAGTGTATGCCGAAGATCATCGTGGCCACGGCCATACCGGCTTACAAAATGGCAGCTTGGGAGATATGGGGCAAGCCAATGCCTTCGACCGAGTATGTTCCGACTGCGTGATGCTGTCTGACCATATTCGCCAACACCACTTTGGAAAGCCGATTATTCTGCTGGGCCATAGTTTGGGTTCGCTAATAACGCAGAAAATACTGCTTAGCGACAGTCAAAAATACACCGCGGCCATATTGTCTGGTTCTCCAGACATACTTACCGTAGCGAGTGCTTCTGAGCTTGTTGATGCCGAAGCTGCGAGCCTTGGGCGAGACCAGGTCAGCGACACCTTGGAATCCGGAATTGTTGAAGGTTTCAATGCCGCCTTTCCAGATGCGCGAACCAGCAGCGATTGGTTGAGTCGTGATTCAGACGAAGTTCAAAAATATCTCAACGACCCACTGTGCGGCTACGCGCTGTGCACAGGAGCCTGGCAGGACCTAATCGCCGCTATGCGGATCACGGCCGAGCGCGAAGCGATATCTTCGGTTCGATTCGACCTACCGATCTATATTCTTTCGGGTGGTGACGACCCGGTTAATAGTGGCTGGACTGCC
>JBGCDE010000254.1:0-3447 GCA_045105115.1 Pseudomonadales bacterium
CTTGTCGGCAGATGTCAGGACACGGAGGGCTCGTGTCTTTTGTCGCCTCTGGTGGGATTCCCGGTGCGGCCAAGCTCGTGAATCGCCCCAAGCTGATCGTTCATGCGGTGACCTTCGGTACCAGTCGGACTATCTGCATGCATCCGCCGGCCATCACCCACGAGCATATGACACCCGAGGAACGGGCGGCTGTAGGGATTGATGACGGTCTAATCCGGCTCTCTGTCGGGCTGGAAAATCCGGCAGACCTCATCGCCGACCTGGACCAGGCGCTTCAGGTGAGTTAACCCGGGGGCACAGCTCCACCTATCGTTAGTGAACAACTGATCAGAGAGGCCACCTTTACAACTTTTTGCACTTAATATCTTTACTGGCTTGAAGAATAAGGAGGAAGTAATGTCAAAGAAAAAAAGCGTGTTTGATTTTTATGAGATGAAGAAGAATGGCGAGAAGGTATCCTGGTTAACGGCTTATGATTATCCGACGGCCAATTTTGCCGAAGCGGCGGGTCTGGACATGCTTCTGGTCGGCGATTCGCTGGGCATGTGCGTGTATGGATATAACAGCACCGTGCCGGTGACAATGGACCAGTGTATTTTCCACTGCGAGGCCGTCCGCCGGGGCGCCCCGAATACCTTCGTCATCGGCGACATGCCCTTGGGAAGCTACCAGACCTCTGACGAAGAGGCCGTTAAAAACGCCATCCGCTTCTTGAAGGAATCGGATATGGACGCCATCAAACTGGAGGGCGGGGTACGCATCAGCGACCGGATCAAGGCGATTGACGCGGCCGGTGTGGTCGTGGTGGGTCACATCGGTCTGCCCCCCCAGTCCTCAGGCCAGTTGGGTGGCCATAAAGCACAGGGCCGGACTGCCGAAGCAGCCAAGCTGGTTGTCGAAGATGCACTGGCCGTGCAGGCAGCCGGGGCAAAGATGCTCCTGGTGGAAGCCGTGCCGCCAGAGGTTGCCAGGTACATCTGGGAAACTCTGGAGATCCCAGTGATGAGCATTGGGGCAGGTCCCTATTGTGATGGTCAGCTGCTAATTGTCAGCGACCTGATCGGCCAATTTCAGGCGTTCACGCCCAAGTTCGTGAAGAAATACTGCAACGTGGCGGAAATCATTACCGATGCCATGAGAGAGTATGTCAAAGAGGTCAAGGCCGTCACCTTCCCTGACGAGGACAAGTACTGCTATCACATGGTTGATGGAGAAGAGGCCAAGTTCTTAGACTTGATGAGAAAATAACAGTGTAGTCAAAGCCTCCGGATATGATGCCGCTCTTGTAGCCAAGCTTTTGCAAGGTACTGGTCAGAACTCTTCTATACACAGGTCTGGCAAGAGTCAAAAAACTCGTTGTCTTGGTCGGAACTTTCAATGCATTGGCTATGGCGGTTAGAAATCAAGATACAAGTTAGCGACAAACTTATCTAAAAGAGTTATTACAGTTGAATATAGCTGAATATTGGTATAGCAAATACATAATATAATCAAAGTATTGTCCGGGTTTGATTTGGCACGCAATCTATACTGGGTCCTTTTTGTGGATTAGGTAGGGGAAACCTAAAATGGTGTGGCGCTTTAGATTTGTTCAGCAAACCAAAACCATCCGTGTTCAATTTTTTGGCGGATTTGAAAGCGCAATCTACATACTGCGATAACCAAAGCCAGGTTCGGATATTTACAAAATTCTTGAGTGTAAAAAATGATTGAATATGAGCTGCAAACCAGATAATGAATGTGAAAAAACGTGGTGCCATCGTTTTTCTCTATGAGATAATCATGAGTTCCTTATAGTGGCAAGATCGATAGCCGGAATTTCATCCAATTTGGGATTAGATTTAGAGCATATCACAAAGTAAGCCGAGGTTCTGATAGTCTCAATAAATCTGTAATATCGATTAAATTGTTTCAAGAATATGGCATCAACATAATCGGCTGGAAATAAATCTGCATTTTACTTCAAATAGGAATATTATATTGCCGCCTACTAAGATTCCTTAAATGGTACAAACACAGGACGTCTACTCAATATTAATGTTGAACAAACTGATCGGAGGAGGCTATGCAAAAAGATTCATCGCCGACAATTCAAGGCTTCAAAGTGAGGGCTGTTCGGGTACCGATGACAGAACCACATCAGACTGCAAGCGGCGTGATTACCGAGTCGCCTCTGGTCTTGACGGACATATTAACCGACACCGGTATTAGCGGGCACAGCATTGTGTTCACTTACACGCCGGCCGCGCTCAAGCCAACTGCTGAGCTGATACAAAATTTCGAGGCCCTAGTGAAGGGTGACGTCTTGGCTCCAGCCGAAGTCGAGCAAAAACTCGCCAAACGATTCCGATTGTTGGGGCCGCAAGGGCTAGTCGGTATTGCGCTCGCTGCGATTGACATGGCACTTTGGGATGCGCTGGCTCGCGTTCATAGCATGCCACTCGTGCGCTTGCTCGGGGGGGTGGAAAAGCCGGTTCGTGCCTACGGTGCGGTCGGGTACGACGGCGTGCAAAACTCTGGGAAGGGCGCCGAGAGTTGGGCGAAACGAGGATTCACAGGTGTCAAGGCCAAGATTGGCTACCCCACTGTGCAAGAGGATGTCGCCGTTGTGCGCGCCATTCGAAAGGCAGCGGGCGACGACATGGCCATCATGGTGGACTACAACCAGTGCCTCACTCCGACAGAGGCCGTAGAACGTCTTCGGGTTCTCGACGACGAGGGTCTCACCTGGGTCGAAGAGCCGACGCTCGCCCACGATTATGCTGGTCATGCACTTATAGCACGCGAAGCGCGAACCCCAATCCAGTGCGGTGAGAACTGGTGGGGAACGTTGGACATGCTGCACGCCATTGAGGCGCAAGCATCGGACTTCCTAATGCCAGACGTGATGAAGATTGGCGGAGTGAGCGGTTGGCTCAGGGCCGCGACACTCGCACACGCAAAAGGTATCCGTGTGTCCAACCATCTTTGGCCAGAGATCAGTGCGCGCCTCCTGTGCTGCACGCCGACAGCGCATTGGCTGGAGTATGCTGACTGGTGGAACCCCATCTTGGCCGAGCCGCTACGAATTGAGAAAGGCATGGCGATCATAGACGACGCCTTCGGCACAGGCGTGGAATGGAACGAAGACGCAGTGAGCCGATTCTCGGCATGACCCTTGTTTGGTCGAGCGGCCCCAACTGAGGAAACTCGATTCATTGCCCAACAAGTGATTGCAGCGGAGGTTGTAAGCACGCCGCTGAGCCATCAAGAAACATATTGCAGGGCTTTAAAGCTCAAAAAAATTTGCAATATAATAACCCCTGGCTTTCGCGACTGAATTCAATGACTGAAATCATTGAACGGGAAAATGCAAAATTGACAATTTTCTGACTTTTTTTTACGAGACCGTCAAGTTTAGGAAATAAAGAATGATTCAACCAGTACGCATCGCCATCGTCGGCGATT